>NZ_CAWMYC010000135.1:0-59498 GCF_963872035.1 Scytonema sp. HK-05 | reverse complement strand
CTGGCGACTTATCCCCATGTCTAAAGCCAGGGGCTTGCGTCTCGTTTTCCGGTCAGAGAAAAAATCCTTTCTTTTGCGAGCTTCTGAAATAGCAGAGAAAGAAGCTACTTTCTCTCACCCTTGGAACCCTAACTCGCTCATCACTGGAACTCAGATGAGTCGTTTAGTAGGACTCGCAAGGGTAGGCGTAAGTCTTGCCAAGATACCACCTGGGAAAGAATCGTTTATCTATCATGCTCATTATCGAGAAGAAGAATGGATTTACATTATTTCCGATCGTGGGGTAGCGGAGATTGATGGTGAGAAATTTGAAGTCAGCGCAGGGGATTTCATGGGTTTTCCAACACCTTCAGTAGCGCATCATCTACGTAATCCCTATGATGACGAGTTGGTTTATCTAATGGGCGGAGAGAGTCTTGATGTGGAGATTGCCGACTTTCCTGGCTTGGGTAAGCGAATGCTTCGACGCGGGGCAGACGTAGAAATTTACGATATATCGAATGCTAAAAGTTTTGGACCATTAGATGAGACTTAATCCATTTGGGAGCGGGCGGACGAGCATGGCTTTTGTGATGCCCAATAAATGACTTGAAGCTATGGGGTTGGAGAGAGTGTTTCAGGTAAATTAACTATAGTTTCTTGAAGCGCATCAGCTGAGCTTAAGTGCATTTTTGCGTGTCAACTAAAATATTAAGGCACTTGACAGATATCTAAACCTGCCAAAAACTGATATTCTACAACTTGTAGTTAAAAGTACCCCCAATTTTATTGTAATTGAACGTGGCTCAAAACTACCGCCGTGCTAAGCTCAGAGGCAAATCCTTCAAAGGGCAAGACTTAACAGGTGCAGATTTCTCCTATTGCGATATCCGAGGTACTGACTTCACAGATGCCATCCTTAGAGGAGCAAACTTCAGCCATGCGAGAGCGGGACTACAACGGCGTTGGGCAATTACCATACTAATATCTGCATTACTGCTGTCGGCAGTATCAGGATTGCTATCGGCTGTCGGTGGCTCTCTGTTAGGATTCATTGTAGTAAATGGCAACCGTGAAAATATCTATGTTGCCGTCATCAGCTGCATAGTATTGTTACTCTTTTTTCTCATCACTATGCGTCGAGGCGTGGCTGCAGCCTGTGGATTTTTGGCAGTGGCAGTTGTATGTGCTGGGGTTGCAGCAGTAGTATGGGCAGGAGTCGTGGCAGTAGCATGGGTTGGCACAGGCACCCAGACACGGGTCATGGAATTGTCAGCGATTGTGACAGTAGTTATCATAGGGGCTGTAGCAGTGATAGTGGCTGCAACAGGGCTAGTAGTCATAGCCGGGGCTGCGGTAGTGGCAGGGGCTATAGCTGGATTATTTGTAGTAGCAGTGACAGTAGCAATGGCAGGGGCGGTAGCCGGAGCAGTGGTTGTCGCAGGGGCAAAGGTAGGTGGTGTAACAGCAGGAGCACCGTCAGTGATAGTAGCAGTATTAACATTAATCCTGTCTGCTGAGGTTAGTTGCCGTGCTTTATTTGAAGATGAGAAGCAAAGCTGGCTTCGCAATATTGCTTTTGGCTTAGTAACAAGACGCGGAACCAGTTTTCAAGGAAGTGATTTGACAGATGCCGACTTTACGCAGGCAATACTAAAAAATACCTATTTCATTAAGTCTATCTTGACACGCACCTGCTGGTTTCAAGCGAAAAAGCTGAATATTGCTGACATTAGGACAACGTATCTTGAAGATGAAAATATACGACAATTGCTCATTACAAAAGACTTGCAGAACAAAAATTTCGATGGCTGGAATCTGCAAGGTATCAATTTGCAGGGAGCGAATATCAGAGATGCTAGCTTAGTGGCTGCTAGGCTTAATGAATCTAACTTGCAAAATGCTGATATTTCCAGAGCTAACCTGACAAAAGCGCAATTAGACAGAACTGATTTTAGAGGTGCAATTCTTACAGGCGCATATATTGGAGATTGGGGTATAACTCCGGAAACTAAACTAGATGGAGTTCAGTGTGAGTACATCTTCATGTATGTACCCACAAAAGACAATCCTAATCCCTATCGCGTACCAGCGAATTGGGAAGAGACATTTAAAGACGGTGAATTTACTCAATTTATTAACCCATCGTCAAATGTATCAAAAATTTGATATTCCCCCTTCTTTAACCTCCCGCTGGTCGGTTAACTAATTCGGCGTAAGTCCCCCACTATAACGGTACTCCGTGAGCGTGGCCGGTCTTGCGCCGGACAGTGACGAAAACATCCCCGACTGACAATAACCACAGGTTATTTAAGAAGTGGGATGGTTGAGGAACTGTCAATCTCCGTCGTCGGTAGTCGGTCGATATAATCTTCAATAATTTGAGTAATTTTTTTTCTTTGTTTGCAGCATATAACCGAATTTTATTCAACCTACGCTCGCTAATCCTAATGTGCAATCATGCAAGTTTTCATGATAAATATGTCTACACAATATCTAAACATATGTTATCATAGTCAGATCAGCTAACCACTGACCACTCGACACAAACGGACTAGCTTGCGTTTGTGTACAGTGCGAACGCGAGTGCGTGCCCGAAGGGCATACGTTGGGAACGGTCTGAACCATGACAATTGGTATGGGGTTGCATTGAGAAGGATTGCTTCGTGCATGAAACCATGAATGCGTAAAACCAGTTTGGTTTGGTAGTACAAACATGAGTGCTTCTTGTACAACTCTCCGTGGGGCGTCAGGAGAGTCTAAACTGCCTGTGGAGGTATCGAAACGTGGATGTTGCTGTGTGGCTTGTCCTTGGGGCATCTGGAGTAACGACCAATGAAGCAGGAAATTTCTATGAGGCGACTTGTAGAAGCCCCCACCATAACGGTACACTCGAAAGGTGGTGGGAGAACGTCACAAGGTAGGTATTACTCTTTTGCCCCGAATTGTTTCAACAAGGTCATAGCCGCATCCTGGCAGAAATGATTTGCCCACCCTAGGGGCGTGCCGCCATGAACGCTGTCTAAAAGCGTTAGGTCAGCGCCATGCTCCACTAAAAGTCGAATCATATCCACATAACCTTTCATTGCGGCAAGGTGTAACGGCGTTATCTCCAAACTTTCAGTGTCCTTAGCATTAACTTCGGCACCATGCTCCAGCAGAGCAACAGCCACTTGAGCATGACCGTAAAGAGCCGCCATATGCAAAGGTGTGAGATTGGTGACAAAATCGCCAAACAAATGCCTGGTTCTGATGTTGGCATCTGTGTACTCTAGAATCATTTTTGTACTTTCGACAAGACCTTGTTGAACTGTGTAATGTAGCAGCAACTGATTTTGCCCTCCTGGCTGCACTTGCGTGGGGTCGGCATCAAGAATGGCTCTGGCTTGCTGCCATTGTGCTGATACAATTGCCGCAGACAAATCGACTTTGGCTCCTCGTTCCGTTAGCAGCTTTGCAACTTTTTCGTTCTTGGCATGAATAGCAAGGCATAAAGCAGTCATACCCCAGGCAGTTCGGGCATGAATATCAGCCCCGTAGTCCAAGAGCAGTTGCACCATATCAAGCAGGTTTTCGACCACTGCGAAGTGCAGTGGCTGCCATTCGTTGTGAGCAAAACCAAGCCTTTGGGAAAGTAAATTTGGGTTTGCTTTCACCATAGACCGGACTTCATCGACTTTTTGCAGGGCGATGCTCCCTTTGGGAGCCGCGCAAAGCGCGATCGCCGAAAATATATCCAGAGAAGCTCCTTGTGCCAGAAGATACTCTGACACCTGAGAGTACTGCTCACCAGGAACCGACTGGTCTTTTTTGACACTCCCCAGCCTAAAGGCATGGGGATTCCTGCTTCATTGGCAGTTCCAAACAAGCGGACGAATCGACAGGTTCAGATTACTTTACCCTCAGCAAGCTTGCACCGACTGCCCGACGGCACTGAGGCTATTTATTAAGCTTTTCTAACACTCCCACATTTGTACAAGATTTTGGGATTATTGCCCCCAGGGTTCTGGATCAGGAGTTGTCCACTCGACCTACTAAGCTTTTTATATGTGCGCATTACCGCTAAAAAGCAGTTTAGCAGCAACCTACACACAATTGCAACCTACACACAATTGCAACCTAAAAAGACAATTGACAAATATAAAGCCGCCCTTCTAGGGCGGGGCTTTAAACCCAAATTTTCGCTAAAGCACTTGACGACTGTTGCCCAACCTAGTGGGCTGAGGTTGTACCAGCCATCAATTGCATTTAAGTCAGCGCCGTTTTCAACTAGCAGTTGCGATACGTCCAGATATCCACCTGTTGCCGCCCAGTGTAGGGGCGTGCTGTTGCTGCCGTTGTCTTCTTTTGCATTGACATCTGCAAAAGCGGCGATTAAGAACCGGACAACCTCTAAATGCCCGCGATGGGCGGCGAAATGCAAAGGCGTACTCTTGATTTCTCTACTCTTGATGTTCGCCAATCTTGGCTCTTGTTGCAGCAGAAACTCCACTTTTGTGCTGTCGCCGCTAACAGATGCGTCGAGTATCTCTATCACCTGAGCAGTAAATGTTTCGTTTTTGGAGGGGCGCTTTTCATGCAAATTATCTGACACCATATCAATCATCCTTTGTTTTAGTCGGCTACGTGCAGAATGCAGGCGGTTTTTGATTGTGGATACTGGGATATCTAGGAATGTGCTGATTTCTTTTTGTGAATAACCACTGATATAGAACAGTGTGGTCACGATGCGTTCGCTTTCTGGCAGTGCCTGGATAGCCTGATGCACTTTGTCTTTCACCTCTCGCTGTTGAGCGATTTGGGCTGGTTCGGGATGACTTGAGGGCAATTGAGTTGTATCTTCCAATGGCACGATTGAGACGCGCTTGCCCCGTGTCAAGCGATCGCAATGCTTGAAGATAATTTTTTTTAACCAGCCAGGAAAGGCAGCGGCTGAGCGGAGTTTTTCTAGGTTTAGATACGCATCAATAAATGCTTCCTGTGCCGCATCTTCTGCTAACTGAAAACTGCCCACGATTGAGTAGGCGTATCCGACTGCCATATCCTGAAAATTGCGAACAATCTTGCTGTAGGCGTTGAGGTTTCCTGCTTGAGATTGAACGACCAGTGTTGTTAGCTCTTCTATGGTCAGCTTGTTATTCATCTTGGACTTATGGTTCCCTATTCATAAGTCCCAACTTGTCTAAGTTTGGTTTAGTAGTTACGAAGCGGTACTTTCTGCTGATCTAATATCCCACTTGTAGCGGCGAGATGACTACAAACGATGTCATGTTCGTGTATTCCTTATGATTTCTACAAACTTCAGCTGGAACAAGGAACTCGGCGTTCTGTTACCAACGTCACGCTCACCCACTCGCCTTTGTCGCTGTAGCTGCGAATCATCCGTTGGCGCAAGTCGGGTTGGATAAGCCAACCTACCTCAAGAAAAAGTGGTTGACGTAATTGTAGTTTTAGTGGAGAAGTGGCAGAAGCGCCATCGGGTAGGAGTAATACTTGTATTTGCTTGTGCGGATCTTCGTCGAAGTCGATGATAGAGTCTTTGACGGTAGCTGTTGAGGTAATTGTGCGTAGATGCGTAGCGTCGTGTCGTGAGACATCGCCAAAGGTTAAGCTTTGCCTTAGTCGCCCAGACTCATTAAGTTCTAATTGCATTTTGGTAGGGTAACTCTGGGAAGAACGCCAATCTGGATATATTGTGACTGCTTCACCCTGCCATTCTCCCAGAAGATCATCTACTCTCAAAGGTGGACGTTGTTCTGGTTGAGTTCCGGCAAGATGTTCTCGAATCAGGGTGAGTTTGTCTAGCTGGAGGTTTTTGTCAAACAACTGAACGAGGCGTAAGCGGCGATTTTCGTGAATTAACCCAAGTTCTGCCCCAAATTCCGAAAATGGACCTAGCTGGATCGAACCTTGAGAAAACGCCCCATTTTCAAAAAACAGTACACCTCGTCCTAAAGAAGAGTATTCTAAAACCTTTTCACTTCCCCCCAGACTTATAGTCTGGCGGATTGTTTGGTTGTTGTTCAACCCTTCTAAAGAAACTATGCTGGGAATATCTTCCAGAATTTCACCTTGAGGCGAGAGGCGGGTGAATGAACCTTGCCATTCACCGAGATTTTTCAGCAAAGCATCCCACTGCGATCGCATAGTTAGAAATTTGGGTCGTAAATCATAAATTATAAATTCTTAAATCGAAATTTTTTATGTTTTTTTATAATTTGTGATTTCTAGGTTTCGGCAAATCGCTGCACCGTAAACGCTGTCACCAATTTTAACTACCTTTCCAGCGATCGCATAACCACCGCTCAGCACTTCTGACATGATGTCTCCTACAACAATTAATTTAGTTGACCATTGATAGAGGTAGTGTTGACTCAATTTCCTTAAGTTAAGAAACAATGCTACAAAATTCTTTCCATAAGAAAATTGCCATGAACACACCAAGCAATCTACCAGACAACATTTTGACTGCAAAACAGCGTGGATCTGAAGCTTTCCACGCGGCAGCAAAAGCGACAACCGAGGTGGCATCAGAAATGGCTCCAGAGAAAATTGTAGTAGACTCTCCGCCACCAAAACCAAATTATGCCCGCTATCGAGTTCGACCAGAACAGCCAATTGTTTTAGCTGCTATTGATCCGAACACCTCTGAAGGCTACAAAAACAAAAAAGACGCTGAAGATGAACTGGAACACCAGCGCCAGCGCCTTCAGAATTTGCAAGAACGGTTCTATGCTGAACATCAACGCAGCCTATTGATTGTGCTACAAGCAATGGACACAGGTGGTAAAGATGGCACAATCAAACACGTTTTTGGCGGATTGAACCCCCAAGGTTGCCAAGTGTGGTCTTTCAAAAAGCCAAGTGATGAGGAGTCAAGTCATGACTTTCTCTGGCGTTACCATCAGCGGACACCGCAACGCGGGATGATTTCTATCTTCAACCGCTCCCACTATGAAGATGTGTTGATTGTTAGGGTGAAGCAGTTAGTACCCCAGGAGGTTTGGCAGGAGCGCTATCAGCTAATTAATGAGTTCGAGCATATGCTGACTCTAAACAATATCAGAGTGATTAAGTTTTTTCTCCACATTTCTAAAGATGAACAAAAACGACGCTTGGAAAGTCGGCTAAAAGACCCAAATAAGCACTGGAAGTTTTCTAGCAATGACATCAAAGAGCGTCAGTTTTGGGATGATTACCAAGCAGCTTTTGAAGATGCAATTAATAATTGCTCGACTGCTTATGCTCCGTGGTATGTAGTGCCAGCTAATAAAAAGTGGTATCGTAATCTCGTTGTTGCTCGTACAATTGCCGATACGCTTGAGTCAATGAACCCACAATACCCGCCAGCGGAGGCGGGCTTAGAAAATATTGTGGTTCCAGATTGAGCTTGAACCTCTCTATGAACACTGCAAAGCCCCTTAAGGGCGAGGTGAAACAGTCAAGGTGATAAAGTTTGCACTCTCGATGAACTGGGATAACATAACATCGGTAGGTGTAGGTGTTGCATTCCTTGATGGTGGGTTTTACCCAATCGAACTGGGGGGCTGAAATTGTTAAGATTAAAGAACTTACACTATATAAGACCAAGCCTAAAAGAGCGAGTTACAGCATCATGCCTATAGATATCGCCGTTGAAAAGAAAAAGTTAAAAAATCCACCATTAGAACTTCATTACCTAGGCGATCGCGTCCTCCGTCAACCAGCTAAGCGCGTGTCTAAAGTCGATGAGGAACTTCGTCAAGTGGTACGTGAAATGTTGCAAACCATGTACAGTAAGGATGGCATTGGTTTGGCTGCACCCCAAGTGGGAATTCACAAACAACTCATTGTCATTGACTGCGAACCAGATAACCCAGCTAACCCACCACTGGTGTTGATTAACCCGACTATCAAGCAGGCTAGTCGCGAAATTTGTGTGGCGCAGGAAGGATGTTTGAGCATTCCAGGAGTATATCTGGATGTGAAGCGCCCGCAAGTTGTAGAAATTTCTTACAAAGACGAGTATGGACGTCCCCGGACATTAAAAGCTGGAGATTTGCTCGGACGCTGTATTCAGCACGAGATGGATCACCTCAATGGTGTGGTATTTGTAGATCGTGTAGAGAATTCTTTGGCTTTGGCGCAAGAGCTATCTAAGCATGGCTTTTCACATCAAACTGTAAAACCAGTAGCATAGGGTGGTCAGGTAGTGAATACAGTTACTCCAAAAAGCGGTTTATTTCTGGCTGGTTCTTGTATCACAGCTATAGCGGCGGTAGGTTCAATTTTTGAACTTGCTTCTGGACAACCGGACTTGGGTACTCAAACAACTGCAATTATTCTGGCATTAAGCATTCCACTGACAGGATTATTTTTCGTTGCTGCAGTCAGGGATGCTAGAGCTAATATTAAATAAGCATCAGGTGTAGAATAAGGAAAAGGAAAAAGGAAAAAGGAAAACTAAATCATTTGACTTTTTACCTTTTACCTTTTGCCTTTTACTTAAGCTTCATTGTTTTGTTGCAATTCCTGAGAAAAATTCCGAGAAATTGAATAAAGTACAACTTTGACATCTCCCACAGATCGACTTCGTTATTCAAGGTTTATCAGATCTGGATGGGGATAAGCTATCCAATTTGGGTAGATGGTTTGTGGATATTTTTTATAGTCCTTACCAGACGCCGGAATTATTTTTTTTAACCCCTTAAAGTAAATAGCTTACCTACCTTTAGACTTATTTATTTTGTTAAGAAATGTTAGGTAAAATCCGTCAAAAGGTTGAGGTAACTCATTGAACAGTCGCAGAACAATACAAAGGACAAATTAATTCAACAACAAGGCAGTCATGATGCTTACTGTTGGCGATTGTGCAATTCACCAAAAAACAGGCGAATCTGGAGTAGTGATTGGTTACGGTCATGAACTAGTTAATAACGCTTACCAAACGACCCTCAAAGTACTAGTTTCCAACCAGAATGAAACGAATCAAACCAGTTCGATAAAAGAAGATTTGTATTCGGAGTGGCTCAAGAGTGATGACGATGGACAAAGAGTGGATAACTAACACTCTTTTTGTTTAGTTTCAAAAATTAGTTAAGACAACAAAGCCTCTAGAGAAGTTTTCTAGAGGCTTGTCAATTGCAAAAGCTGCGCTTAAGACCAATAAAGAATTGGATACAAGCTTTCTGCAATTTCAAAGTCAAAGACTGTTAGCCGTTGTGACTTTTGAGTTTTTATTTGTTTTGACCTGAGACAAGCACAGAGTAGTTATTTCTATTCTTTTTTATATAGTACTATTTAGCGCTTGAGCGCTACTATACTACATATTACATATTTCATTTCTGTATTTTACTCTACCAAATGGGAGTTTTTATAGCTTGAATTATCATGTTTTATAGAAATAAATAACTCGTATGAAGAGGCTCTATGGTAGACAGTGAAATTAAACGACAATTGGTCATTATTGGGGGAGCGGAAGATAAAGAGGGGGATTGCCAGATTCTTCGGGAATTCGTTCGCCGTGCTGGGGGTACGAAAGCCAGGATTGCCATTATGACAGCGGCGACAGAACTGCCAAGAGAAGTCGGAGAGAATTATATTAGAGTATTTGAGCGACTAGGAGCCGAGGATGTCCGTATACTTGACACCGAAAGCCGAGAAGATGGGTCTTCGTCTACAGCGTTAGAAGCGATTAATAAAGCCACTGGTGTATTTTTTACTGGAGGAGACCAAGCCCGCATCACCAGCGTCCTCAAGGACACTGAAATTGATAAAGCTATTCACAAACGCTGCTCTGAAGGCATAGTTGTCGGAGGGACAAGCGCGGGAGCCGCTGTGATGCCAGATGTCATGATTGTGGAAGGCGACTCAGAGACAAACCCTCGGATGGAAATTGTGGACATGGGTCCCGGTTTGGGTTTCCTACCAGGGGTTGTCATTGATCAGCATTTCTCGCAACGCGGACGGTTGGGACGCTTAATTGCAGCTTTGGCACAGCAGCCTGCTGTTTTAGGATTTGGCATTGACGAGAACACAGCGATCGTCGTGACTGATAGCCAGTTTGAAGTGATTGGGGAAGGCTCTGTTACAGTTGTCGATGATTCAGAGGTTATACACAGCAACGTTGACGAAATCCTCAAGGATGAGGCTTTGGCAGTTTGCGGAGCAAGGCTTCATATTTTGCCACATGGATATAAATTTGACTTGAAAACTCGCAAGCCTATCCTAGATAATCGCACTCTGACAACTGCCCCTACACCAGCTGCTTAAAAAATACTTATCTTTTCATAAATGCATTGAAATAAAGTGGGAATTAGAAAATGCTATTTCCCACTTTTTTCTTATTTTTTACTTCTTTCCCGCCATCCAATTATCGAAAAATGTAGGGTGTATTAGCGGTAGTATAAGGCACACGTTTTCTGGCGGTACACTACAAACTGACCTCATATACCGATTTGCAATTGGGTAAGGTACACCAAAGAAATAATGAACCACAGATGGACACAGATGGACACGAGATTTATCTGTACTTCATTCAATTGAGTTGCGCCATAACAGAATTTACAAAAATAATTCAGTTTTCAACAAAAAATAAATATAACTCAAGAAAGAAGATTTATTGATATGTATATTACAAAATATTTACATTTCCTGTCATTGACTTGATTCAATTTATTAAGCAGTTGAAATGGCAAGTTTAATTGAATTTAATTTGTTTGCTCCTCGTAATCAAGGAGCTGCTTTAATTGGGTCTTTTTCGGAGTGGAAAGAGATACCAATGGAAAAAGCAGAGGATGGTTATTTTCGCACTCAAGTAGAATTAGAAGATGGTGCCTATCAATATAAGTTCCGTGTTCAAACTAAAAGTCCAAATTTTGAACCGGATCAATCGGTAGATGTTATCGACCCCTATGCAACAGACGTTGATGAACAGCGAAAAGTCGGTATAGTAAGAATTAAAGACGGCAAAAAGATTGTTGATACTTATGTTTGGCAGCACGACGATACGCCGTTACCAGAAAATCATGAATTAGTCATCTACGAAATGCACGTTGCTGATTTTACTGGTGGCGAAGTTGACTCTTACAAACGTGGAAAATATGTAGATGCAATTGAAAAGTTAGATTATCTCAAAGAATTGGGAATCAATGCAATTGAATTGATGCCAGTCAATGAGTATCCTGGTGATTATAGTTGGGGCTACAAAGTACGTCATTACTTCGCTACAGAATCCAGCTATGGCTCAACAGAGGATTTAAAGCGATTTATAGACGAGTGTCATGCTAGGGGTATTCGCGTTTTTGTAGATGGAATTTATAACCACACCGATGAAGAATGCCCATTATTGCAAATTGACAGGAATTACTGGTATTACGAACATATGCATTATCCGGAAGACCCTAATAATTACTGGGGTCCCGAATTTAACTATGATAACTATGACGAAAAGTTAGACGTTAAGCCTGCATGGAAATACGTTGGTGATGTCGTGCGGTTTTGGGTTCAGGAATATCACATTGACGGAATTCGCTTTGATGCAGTGCGTCAATTGGCTAACAATGAATTCCTAAACTGGCTTGCCACTCAAGCGAAAAAGAATACTGCACCTAAACCGTTTTACAACATTGCTGAACACATTCCCGATACTAGTACCATTACTACTCCAGAAGGACCGCTAGATGCTTGTTGGCATGAAAGTTTTCGCTATTTTGTGATACCACACATTTGCGGTGAAAAGTTTGAGCCTGAAAAGCTTAAGGAGGTTTTAGATCCAAGGCGACAGGGTTATGCGGCTAGTATAAATGTAGTAAATTACTTGGCAACTCACGATCGCGAACATCTGTTGAGAGAATTGGGCGATCGCCTACGGCGCGCCTCCGCCGAACGCGGTATATTTGACGAAGATACATTCAGACGAGCTAAGTTAGGAGCAGTGCTGTTGATGACGGCGATGGGTATACCCATGCTGTGGATGGGGGAAGAATTTGGGGAACACAAACGCAAAAGTGAAACTGTCACTCAGCCAAAGAAAATTGCATGGCCATTATTGGAGAGAGACCAGAATCGCGATTTATTTGAGTACTATAAAAAACTTATTGTCCTACGCAAACACAATCCTGCTTTGCAAAGTGATAACATTGAGTTTTTCCATGAGAATGTAGACGCCAAAGTGCTGGCATATGTTCGCTGGAATGAAGAAGGTTCTCGTGTTGTTGTCGTGGCAAATTTCTCAAACCAAAACCTTAGTGGATATCACGTTCCTGAGTTTCCCAGTGCTGGTACATGGCACGAGTGGACAGGTAATTATGATGTTGAAGCTGGGGAAGATGGCATCATGATTGATATAGAACCATACCAAGCCAAAGTATTTGTCTGGCGGTAGGAAAACTTCACGTCATCAACAAAGCCCTCAGACAAGAAGTCTGGACGGCAGTTGCTATCTCCTGCGGAGACGCTGCGCGTAAGTCCTGCGGACAGGCTGCGCCAACACCAAGTGTGCCCGTTCGCCGTTTGGCGTGCCGCAGGCATAGGGCTTACAACGGGGGGAACCCCCCTCCGGGTATGCCTTCGGCACGCTACGCGAACACCAGTCGCCTGCTGTCGGGAAACCCTCCAAAGAGCGCTGGTTCACCGCAACGCACTGCCTCGGCTAAACAAACAAAGTCCGCATAGGCGGACTTCAAGTTTTTGAAACCTGCCCAGGCAGGTTTTGTGTGTAAGATGCACGGCGACTTATAGTCGCCCGGATTTGTGCCAGAAAATAATTGAATGTAAGTCAACAATAAACTGTGACATCCTCACCACATTCATCTGCAAGATAGACTAAAGACTTAAAGCGAAGCATAACTAATTGTTCGTAGAAAGGATTCAGCTTACACAACGGAGGAATGTACAAAATGGTATGATTAAATAGACTAACCTTCCGTTCAAAAGGACAACGAGATGGAATAAGTTTACATAATAATTGAGCGACTTTGTAGTTACGAATTTCCAAAGACTCAAGCCATTGGCGTAGTGTTTGCAAAGGGTTTATATTGAAATTTATCAAAGTTATGATTTTCATAAGTGAGATCCAATGCTGAAGAATGATGTATATTTTAGTGCAATATTTTAGTGTTTTAAGCATTGCACTAAATTAGTAAAAGATCACCTGATCATTGACTTGGATAATTTCTGCCATCAAAATACTATCAGCATCAGAAATATTTTGAAATAACACAATTTTTGCAGTTGTATTAATCAGTATTGTCCTGTCAGTAGTAGCGCTAAAATCTTTACCTAAAATGCAACCCTGGCTAATTAATTTTTGTATAGCAAGCATAACAAAATGCTCTTTTAATGAAATGCTTGCGTCAAGGTAAGGGAAATTTTGCCAAAGCCATTTGCAAGTTTCAGGAGCAGATTCAGCTAGGTCAAACATTGCCGCATTCATTACATTTGCTGTACATGTTGAACCCAGTATGCTTATTAATGTCTGTTCACAAGTTTCTACTAAGGCTTTATCTCTAAGCTTTAAAATATATGCGAACAAAGCGACAGCAGAATTAAATTCATGAAATTCTTTTTCAAAATCTTGTTCGTACATGAATATTCTCCCTTCTCTCAAAATTCCTTGTGGTCTTAAAAAATCTGCAAGAATTAACTACCAAAGCTCATTTCAGTAAACTCACTGTAGTCGTTAATTTATTGCAGTTGGTGATTTTCCAAACTGAGGTCACCTGATATTTTTAAAGTTAAAGTCTAAAAATGAAGAATTCGTGGAGAAGGGAAAATTTTTTCAAATGCCTAATACCAGCCCAAAGCTTCTGTAAGCTGGTCACTCAAAGTCATGGGGTTGAAAGGTTTGGCAATCATGCCGGTCACGCCAAGTTCAGCAAATCGGCGCTGGTCAGTAGATTGCACCTTGGCTGTTAGCAAAATTACGGGAATGTTCTGGGTAGCAGGATTTGCTTGTAATTTCCCAAAAGTAGCAATACCATCCATTTCTGGCATCATCACATCTAGGAGGATAGCGTCGGGTTTTTCAGCTTCAGCTACCTGCAACCCCTCAAAGCCAGATTCAGCAGTAAACACCAGCCAACCGCCTACGGCTTCTAAGGTCAGTTGGGCGACTTCTCGGATATCTTCTTCATCATCAATTATAAGAATGCGTTTAGCTATCACTACCGTTGCCTCCCTTCTTAACTGGAATAATTGGGTGAAGCAGAGTCATCACGCGCTGTTCAAATTCCTCTGGTGTCACGCGACCTTTTGTCAGGAATAGAGTCTGCCCGAGTTTAAGCCGTTCCCGGTCAAAGTTGTTTAAGTCCTTAGCGCAATACACAACCATAGGTACTAAGCATAAACGCTTATGGTGCCGCAACCAGTCCACTACGCCATAGCCATCAACTTCTGGCAGTTCTAAGTCTAAGACCAACAAGTCAGGGATAAGACGCTGACTCAAGTGCAGGGCTTCTCGTCCTGTCCGGGCATGGTGTGTTTCAATGCCGTAGCGCTCGAATATGGCAATCAACACCTGTGCCAGGTCTAAATCATCTTCTACAATCAGAACTTTAATACTCTGGCTATGTTCTCCTGCCAGTGCCCGCTCCAAAGCTTCAAACAACAACCTCTCGTCCGGTGGTTTAACAATCCAGTCGTTTACCCCTAGATGGGGAGCTATCCTAGCATCCGGCATTAGACCACTGAGAATAATAACTGGAATATCTTTAGTTTGTGACTGTTGCTTCAAAACGGCTAAAGTTTCCCAGCCATGCATACCAGGCATCATCAGGTTAAGTAAAATCACATCAGGCTGTAGTTGTTCTGCCAATTGTACTGCCTCTTCCCCCGAAGCCACGCTGGTCACTCGGTAGCCCCGTTGTTCTAGCGTTGTCTGCATGACAGTCCGAACTGAAGAGTCATCATCACACACTAACACCAATGGATAAGTGGAGTTAGGCTCAGTTAGCGGGGCGATAGGCTCTTCCTCTTGCTGTATAGGCAGCAGAATGTAAAAAGTACTACCTTCCCCTAAAGTGCTTTCTGCCCAAATGCGCCCGCCATGATGTTGCACAATACTGCGACAGATGGCAAGCCCTAAGCCGGTACCGCCTTTTTTACGTGCGTCCGAGGCATCAACCTGCTGAAAGCGTCCAAAAATAGTTTCGATTTTATCCGCTGGAATACCCCTTCCTTGGTCACGGATTTGAAAAAGGATGTGGGATTGGGGAGATGGGGAAGTGGAGGGAGATGAGGAGGATGAGGGAGATGAGGGAGATGAGGGAGATGAGGGAGATGAGGAAGAGACTCCTGATTTTGAATTTTGAATTTTGAATTTTGAATTGATTTCTCCCCCTTCTCCTGTTGTCCCCTTTTCTTCGATAATTTCGGCACTTAACCAGATAGCGCTATCTGGAGGTGAAAATTTAACAGCGTTGCTGAGCAAGTTAGTGAAAGTCTGGACAATTCGGTCAGGATCTGCCCACAGCTTAGCTGATACGGGAGAAACAGACAAAGTCACTCCTGCCTTATCTGCCAGAGAA
This sequence comes from Scytonema sp. HK-05, assembly GCF_963872035.1. Taxonomy (NCBI): domain Bacteria; kingdom Bacillati; phylum Cyanobacteriota; class Cyanophyceae; order Nostocales; family Scytonemataceae; genus Scytonema; species Scytonema sp. HK-05. The sequence goes on along the minus strand of NZ_CAWMYC010000135.1, from coordinate 44,013 downwards.
CGCATTTCATCTGCTGATTGGAGCATCAAGCTAGCGGCATCACAAGTTTGTTTTGTCATTGTGACTTTGCCTGACTCGATGCGTTCGATATCCAGGATGTCGTTAATGAGTCGGATTAAACGGTCACTGTTATTGACTGCAATTTCTAGCATCCGTTGAGCCTTTTCGGGTTGGGTGTGCAGTACACCACTAGCCACCAAACCCAAGGAACCGCGAATGGAAGTTAGGGGAGTCCGCAATTCATGGCTGACGATGGAGACAAATTCATCCTTGAGTCGTTCTATTTCGCGGCGATCGCTAATGTCCTTCATGAAGCGGTAATGACCAATATAATTCTGCTGTATGTCGTAGGCTTTGACCATAACCACTTGCGTATCAAACTCCGAACCGTCTTGACGTACACCCCTGGCTTCAACCTCCGCCCTACCGTCATTGAGCATTTTTTGATATGCTGCCATCACTTTTTCCCGGTCTTCTGGATGGACAGTCAGTTGCCACTCCAGACCCACCATCTCTTCTGGCTGGTAGCCTGTCATGCTGGCATAAGCCTGGTTAACAGATATGTAATGTCCTTGCTTGTCCAACCGGGAGACACCTTCTACCGCACTTTCCAAAGCGGCTCTCAGATTACTGAGTTCTGCTTCTGCTTGCTTGCGTTCGCGCAGCGCGGCTTGCCGTTCGCTGATATCAAAAACCGTACTCCGACTCATGACATACTGACCTGCCGCATCCTTAATGGCAGTTGCACTCAAAAGTACTGGTAGAATTGTGCCATCCTTGCAAATGAGTTGGAATTCCAAATCATTCACCCAACCGCGCTCCTGAAAAATGGGGAAACATTTTTGGAAAGTGGCTATGCTAGAGTCGGTTAACAGGTCAAAAAACTTTTTCTTTCCAATCACTTCATCTCGTGTATAACCCAACCACTTGAGTTCGGTATCGTTGATACGAATGAAGGTACCGTCTGAGTCTACAGAGTGATAGCCACAAGGTGCGTTATTATACAAATCTTCCAACTCCGCCGCATATTTTTGTAATGTCACATCCGCCTGCTGGCGTTCAGTAATTTCACTGGCTAACTCCTCGTTGATTGCCCTCACTTGCTGAGCATAGCGTCTGGACTTCTGATTCAGATATACTCCCCATGCTAGAAGCACAGCAGTGACCAAACCCCCACCCAATACGACTTTGGGGAGAAGGGAGCTTTCCTGAGCTAGCAATGCTGCCGTTGGTGAAACGCTGACGTCCCAAGTGACACCATCAATTTTGATTTCTGCTTTGTGTAACCATTTCGTTTGCCTCTGGGTGTTAATAGGTTTTTGTTGAGTGGCGTAGATTTGTTCGCTGCCATCAAAAATAGCGACATCATATTTCCGCGTCAGATTCTTGTCTAATATAGTGTCGAGCAACAGCTGCGTGCGAAAAACGCTGACTACGAATCCATCAAAATCGTTGTTTAAAAACAAGGGTATGACCACCAAAAATCCCTGACTTCCTTGAGTCAGAGTCACTGTGCGTGTCATTGTGACCTCGCGGCTTTGCTTCGCTTTTTCCAAAGCACTCCGACGCCGTTCCTCAAAAGCCAAGTTGAGGTTTTGTGCCGCTTCATTTCCTGCTAAAGGAACAATCCAACGCACATAATATGATTTGTCTACCCATTCAATCCCTTGAAAACCGAGAAAATCTTGATAATAGTTTGAAGCATCTGCTTCCCACTCTGTTTTCGGAGTCCCACCTCGTATCTCCCAGCGCTTAGCCATGCGATCCAATGCCTTTGTACGAGTTTGAATCTGAGCCGTGATTTCATGACTCACATTTGCTGCTGCTAATTCAACGTTTCTCCTGATGTAAAGGTCTTGTTGAAAAAGTAATTTCTGCCACAATAACAGAGTGAGAATGAAAACGCTGATGCCTACTATTACAGGCATGAATAGCCTTTGCGAAAACTTTGTTTTAGTTGTACTCCTGCGTGGTTTCATGGCTAAATGAAAGCCCCATTAATAAGTTTTGAAATTGAGTGTGGGGGCTTTGACAATTCAAAATTCAAAATCAAGAAAAAATTTTGAATTTTGAATTTTTCTCCACCCTGCCCTCTCGAATGGCTCCGCAACTTCGTCTTGAGAGGGGTTATTTTGTACGAAGTTGCGGGTGGTAACGGGAAGTTCCACTGCTCAGATTTCTCTGTGATAACACACGATTGCATTTTGCCAATGCTGCTTGATACAGATCTTGCAAGCTATTACCATCGTGTAAATACTGTGAATAACCAGCACTAAATAAAACTTGAAATTGGTTGCCTTCAGGAGCTAAAAACTCCTCTTTACTTAAAATTTCCAAGATTTCCTCTATCCAGCGCTTCCCGTCTTTTTGTGTCATTCCATACATTGCTACAACAAACTCAGCACCACCCCAGCGGCAAAGAATTTCACTTTGAAAGTTTCGTCGCAACAGTCTTCCAAATCTGGACAACACTTCATCTCCCACAGCATGACCGTACTGTTGGTTAATTTGCTGAAGGTAGTCAATTTTGAGGACAGCAAAGCACAAAGGCTGATTGTGGCGTTGGGCTAGGCTCAGTAACTGGTTGATCTCTTGAGTTGACTGGCGACGATTAGCCACTCCAGTCAAAGCATCTATTTCAGATATAGTCCGCAGCATACGCGTTCTGTCTAAACGGTTAAGGATGCGAGTCAGCAGTTCTGGACCAACAATAGGCTTGTTGACATAATCATCCGCACCAGCAGCAAACACGCGTCGCATCGTATCCGCATCAGTGCGTGCAGTAAGAAATAGCACTGGCAAGCCGCAATGGCGGGGGTCATTACGCACAACTTGGCACAGTTCAATCCCCCTCATTTGAGGCATTTCCACATCTAAAACCAGCAAATCTGGGGCTGTGGTTTCCAAGGTCTCCCAAAACTTCAAAGGATTTTCCAGAGTAGAAACTTTTAAACCCCAAGGCTGTAATAAAGAACACACAGCCGATAGGATAACCGGGTCGTCGTCTACAACCATCACTTTAGCCGCAGCCTTACGCGATCGCTGTAGCAGATTTGTGAGTGTCTCCAACAGCAGATCTGAAGCCACTGGTTTTTGTAAACAACCCCGTCCGCCCAAACGAGCTATTTGTACTCGGTCAAGCAAACTATCTTGGTTTGTGATCACCAACACTGGTACTGGAGGTGTACAACAGTTGAGTTCTGCTAACAACCTCAAACCCTCGTCAGCGGTGTTACCACAAAGCTCAAGTACCACCACATCAGGGCGATTGTTAACAAGCTGCTCCCTGGCTAGTGCTGGGTTGGTGGCTATCTGGGAGCGCATTCCCCCATTGGCGGCTGATCTTTCCAATTCCGCAGCCAGTGACTTATCCTGGCTAACCACTAATAGAAAGGGACGTTCATCAACTGCTGATGATTGTTCGGGGGTAGGGTTTGTAGTTGTAACCTGCAACTCTCGGCGCAGCGCCACAACCAGTTCTGACAAGTGCAGTTTTTGCTGTTGAATCAACGGCTTCTCAGCTTCGAGCAACTCTTCTATTTGTCGAGCCAGATGCGAACCATAGCCAAAGCCAAAAAGACCTAAGGAACCCGCCAGCTTGTGAGCTTCTGCGTGTGCTTTTGAGAGCAGTTCATCCTCAAGCGCATCTTGAAGCAATGCTGTCGTAGCCTGTTCAATCACCGTAACTCGCTCGCTGTGCTTGTCTTTGGTACGCTCCCAAACGCTAGCAGTTATTCTTTGAGTGTGCTGTTTTATCTCTTCGGGCGTGGGGGAAGAGGGAGATGAGGGAGATGGGGGAGATGGGGGAGATGAGGGAGATGAGGGAGATAAGGGAGATGAGGGAGATAAGGGAGATGAGGAGACTTTTTCTCCTTTCACCGCGTCCTCCCCTGCTCCCCCTGCTCCCCCTGCTCCCCCTGCTCCCCCTGCTCCCCCTGCTCCTCTGCTCCTCTGCTCCTCTGCTACTCTGAGGCGGTAGCCGATACCATACACCGTTTCAATGGGTTCGTTGACAACTCCGGCTTTTCTGAGTTTCATCCGTAACCCCTTCAGGTGCGTTCTGACGGTATCTTCTCCAGGAGGTTCTTCAAAAGACCACAGCTGGTCTATGATCGCGCTACAGCTAAATATGCGGTGAGGATTGCGAAGGAAAAGCTCTAGCAAACCATACTCTTTTGGAGTCAAATGTAGCGGTTTACTATCGTAGGTCACTTCACAAATACTCGGGTCTAGCCGCAAGTTTTCCCACTCTAGCAGTGGAGGTAAGGCAGAACTTCCCCGTCGCAGTAAAGCGCGGATACGAGCCAGTAACTCTTGGAAATCAAAAGGTTTGGTGAGATAGTCGTCGGCTCCAGCATCTAAACCAACAACTTTGTTTGTACTGCTATCCTGAGCTGTCAACAGGATAATCGGTGATTGTATCCCGTGCGATCGCATCTGCCGACAAAGGCTGATGCCATCTAACTTGGGTAGCATCAGGTCTAGTACAATTAGGTCATAGCTCAAAGCTTCTGCTAGCTCCCAACCAGCTTCACCATCACAAGCAATATCGACAGCGTAGTGTTGGTCTGTAAGCAATTGAGCAAGGGGGTTTGCTATTAGCTCATCGTCTTCAATGACTAAAATTCTCATAGCAGCGTGCGGACCGAAGCGCTCCTCTAAAGAATTGACTGTAAAAATTAGAACCAACTGAACAACAATTAGCCGCACCCACTACCATAACTCAAGCTTAAGGTAGATGCTAGGATTCAATGCAATACTACGTAGGTTTTGGAAAATTTTGACCTGTAGAACTTTCGGATGCAAGGTCTCTACAAGGGTTTTCGGGTTTGCAATTTGCTTATCCGAGCAGTATTGGGATTCAATGTGCTTTGTAAAGCTTTACACTATATTTTGCCAAATGTCTAGGGGAATACAGAGGAGAACACGGTGACAAGGAGACATGCTGAGACACCGCCAATGACGGCTTTCCCTCTCCTGTCTCCGATAGGAGAAGCGCGATACGTGGATGCGGGGACGCAAAGAAAATTTTCTTTGCGTCCCCTCATCTCCACGCCAGTCGCCACCCTAGCGGGAAGCCGCTGCGCGTCTACAAGTCGGGAAACCCGCCCACGGTGAGCCAGCGCTATGGAGGAGGGTTTCCCGCCGCAGGCGACAGGCGTTGGCGCAGCCTCTGGAGGAGGAGATACCCCGAAGCGGCGCTGGCTCCAGAGGCTGCCTCATCCTCCTAAGACCCCACACCCTAAAGATGATGGCTATGATATTATGGGAAACTGCTGCATATATTTAGAAAATAATTCATTGGGTCATGACTTTAACGCAACAGCGCAAACAAGAGTTAATCACACAGTACCAAGTTCACGAAACCGATACTGGCTCCGCTGAAGTCCAAGTGGCTATGCTGACGGAGCGCATTAACCGTCTTAGCCAACATCTCCAGGCAAACAAGAAAGACCATTCTTCGCGGCGGGGATTGTTGAAGCTGATTGGTCAACGCAAGCGTCTTTTATCTTATATTCAGGAGGGTAGCCGAGAACGTTATCAAGCTTTGATTGCTCGTCTCGGTATTCGTGGATAGAGAATACTGCTTATGTCTGCCGAATCTGAACGCAGTCGCTTGCCTTTTGAACCAAATAAAAAGCGCCAAAAACCAGCAAAAGCAAAAAGCGCACAACCAGAAACCAAGCAGGAATCTGGGAAACAGGATCACAAGAAGCCACCTTTCACCAAACAAGAAATAGCAATCCCCCAGGTGGTCAGCCAGCGGATGATTCGCCGAGTGGCTGGGTTCTCCGGTATACCAACAGCTTTGGGTATCAGTAGCCTCATTGTCAGCTATCTGCTGTTAATCTACGCTGGCATCAAACTACCTCCCATCGCGGTGTTACTGGTGAACATGGGATTTTTTGGTTTGGGGGTGCTGGGGATAACTTATGGTGTTCTCTCTGCCTCCTGGGATGAAGACAGAGTCGGAAGTCTGCTGGGCTGGAATGAGTTCACTACTAATTTCGGGCGAATGGTGGCAGTTTGGCGTGAAACTCGCCAAAAAAATGTATAGTAAGCCACATTTGCGCTCAAAGAAAGGGCATTCAAAGTATGGCACCTTCCCTGCGGCACGCGCTAACGCCCTAGGTGCTAGGTGCTATGAAAATTCAAAAAAAGAATACAAGCCCCCACTCGCTGCTCAAACATTCAAAAGCACCGAAGTTCTGTTAGCGTATCTCCTGCACAGACGCTGTGCGAACGCGTAGCGTGTGCCAAAGGCACTCAGCTCCTCCGTTCGCGAAGCGTCTCCGGAGGAGACAGGAGGCTCCGAGGTTTCCTCGGATCAGACTTCTCTCAAAATTCAAAGTTTAAAAAGAATTTTGAATTTTGAATTAATAATTTTGAGTTCACCTAAGGGCGTGAGCAGCGTTGAGAGACTAAATAACTGCGGTATTGGGTAGATTTGAAAAAAATAATGTTGAAGTTTAAATTTTGTAACTTCAACATGACTAATTCAAAATTTATGCTTTGTTTAGCTGCAATATTCAGTCACGAAACTGCTGAGCGCTATTATTGAATAATTGATTTTTCTTTGCTGGTGGACTTTTTCCAATCATCTTGTCTTAATGATCTTGAACCACAGATGAACACCAAACTTTATCTGTGGTTTTATTTAGTTTTATTTCTTTAAGAAAGACTTGGTTAAAAATTTAATTACAGAATATAACTAGCAATATATTCTAAGATACAACTCAATTAAACAGGAACTTTAGCATGATTGTAGTGATGAAAATTGGTTCCCCTGAGGCGGAAATAGACCGTCTGAGCAAGGAACTCGGCACTTGGGGGCTGACACCAGAAAAAATTGTTGGTCAGCACAAGGTAGTAATTGGTCTGGTTGGCGACACCGTTGACTTAGACCCTTTGCGAATCCAGGAAATTAGCCCCTGGATCGAACAGGTGTTACGGGTAGAAAAGCCTTTCAAACGGGCTAGCCGCCAGTTTCGTCACGGGGAAGCTTCTGAGGTGGTGGTGAACACTCCCAATGGACCAGTTTTTTTTGGTGAACATCACCCTGTAGTTGTCGTTGCTGGTCCGTGCTCAGTAGAAAATGAAGAAATGATAGTAGAGACAGCGCGGCGAGTCAAAGCATCTGGGGCACAGTTTTTACGAGGTGGCGCATACAAACCCCGGACTTCGCCTTACGCCTTCCAAGGACACGGCGAGAGTGCTTTGGAATTGTTGGTAAAGGCGCGGGAAGAAAGCGGGCTGGGCATTATCACAGAAGTCATGGATAGTGCAGAACTGGAGAAAATTGCCCAAGTAGCGGATGTCGTCCAGGTAGGCGCAAGGAATATGCAGAATTTCTCCCTATTGAAGAAAGTGGGAGCGCAGCCAAAACCAGTTCTTTTAAAGAGAGGAATGGCTGCAACCATTGAAGATTGGTTGATGGCTGCTGAGTATATTCTGGCAGCAGGAAATCCAAATGTGATTTTGTGTGAACGGGGAATTCGCACCTTTGACCACCAGTACACCCGGAATACCCTCGATTTATCAGCAGTGCCAGTGTTGCGAAGCCTGACTCACCTACCAATTATGGTTGATCCTAGCCACGGCACAGGCTGGGCTACACATGTACCTTCCATGTCTCTAGGGGCGATCGCCGCTGGATGTGACTCTTTGATGATTGAGGTTCATCCCAACCCGGCAAAAGCCTTATCTGATGGTCCACAATCTCTAACTCCAGAACGTTTCGACCGCTTGATGCAAGAACTTGCAGTGGTTGGCAAAGCAGTTGGGCGTTGGCAGAACCCAGCTGTTGCCGTAGCATAAACTGTTTGACATTCTCCCCACCCTGTAGAGGGATGGGGATGTAAGGCGGTTTTGGGTAAAGACGCGCCATGGCGCGTCTCTACAATTATCTGCGTCTACCACCAAAACCAGTTGAGCGCGGGGTTCGAGAACGACCGCCACTACCAAAACTGCTACCGCTAGGACTGCGTCTGGTGGTGCTGCTACCAGAGGGTCTTAGGGTACTACCGCCAAAACCGGAACCAGTAGCGCGGCTACCCGTATTGGTATTTGGGACAGTGCGCCGTACAGTGGAAGAACCACCAGGATATGACCTTCTAATCGTTCCTGTACTGCGGAAAGCAGTCCGGTTTCTCTCTACTGCAGGGGGTGCATTGTAACGTGTCCGATAACTTTGAACCGCATCTCCATAGCTGCGACCATAGCCACCGTAGCCAGTTAGCACTCCACCAGGCTGATATGCAGGCGGCACATAATATTGCGGTCTAAACAACATACTACCAATCGCCTGACCTGCCAAAGATCCGGCAACAGAGCCGGCAAAAGGTGCCCAAAAGCTATTTTGTTGACGGACTACAACTGTTTCCTGTTGTCCCGTTTGCGGGTTGGTTCTATTCTCGGTAACGTTGTGGACGTACTCAATTTTGAAATCTTCTGTTAGGTATAAGGCTGGCTGTCCATTCTCTACCTTTAGATAAGTTTTCTTACCTTGCTTGATTTCTTCATCGGTCAGCCGCGCCATTTGTAAATTTTGGGTTCTCAAAGTTGGGGGGTTAGCGTTGAGTAGAAACACCGTGTACTCCCCGTCAGCATCGTTAAAAGTTGCTTGCTGCACCGGATACTGACCATCACTTAGCCTAGTGGTAGCATTAGTGGTAGCAGTAGTTTGATTCCTGTTGCTAGCTTGAGGTGTCGTTTGGTTTGAGCCGCCGCCACCACAGGCGACAGTTGTCAAGGACAAACTCAAAGCTAAAAAAACGGCTGTGAATTTACGCACGATTGTCATGAACATTTGACTATCATCCTATCTCCGAGCTTAACAATTTCTCAATTGGGTGGTAAGTGTGGACGACCCAACCAACTACAAGGGAATTAATTCTGGGTAATATTGTAATAGCTGGTCGTTAGTGAGCTCGTCGCCCAACCGAGCTGGTGAAAAATGCACTTGAATTGCCCGTAGTTTATGCTTGTAATGTAAGTTTATTAGAGCTTTCAAGCCTTCTTTGAGTGCAGTAATATTAGCTAGGTCAGCTTCCAAATCTGGGACTTCTCCCTCAAAAGCCACTGTAATCATCACAACGACATTACGCGTGACAGGAATAGATAAAGGTTCATCGTATCCAGAATCAGAACCAAAATCTGGTTCACTGAGGTAACGTTGGGCAGAGTCTGTAAATAATTCATTCACGTAGTCTCCTGCTTCCCCCTCGGTCCAAAATACGTCGCCTTCATTAGCAGCAGAAAGCCAATATTCATCGTACTGCAATAAGGTTTGGCAAATTTCTACCAATCCTTCTCCCAAAACTTCTATATCACCTTCGGTATCTATGGCTTCCCTTGCAGCACGATTTAAAACTCCCAGAATTGGTGCTACCTCAGATCCACTTAAATGCAGCATAATGCGACAGACCACATACCGAGTCCGACCCATCATTTTATTAAAGGTATCACGCATCTTTTTCCTCCTTTTGAAGGTTGTTGGTTATTAGTTGTAGCTTACTAACTACTAACTAATGACTTATATAATGGAATCCTTTCACAAAATCAACAATCCTACTCAACGATGAAGTCATTGATTTTACTATTTCAGTCAAATTATCATTATAGATATTAGTCGTATCCTCTCTCTTAAATCGTTTTCCTTTCGTTAGGGTGGTCATCCAAAATTAAATTTGGAGTACTATAATTAGTTAAAATTGTTTGTATATGGGCTGGGGAAAAGTCGGTATCTGCTATTTGCAAACAAATTTTCGTTTCTTTTATCATAGTAGCGTTACTTATTGCTTTTTCTTAAAAATTATTTAATAACTCTACCTATTGAGGAACTTTGAAACCGAGGTTAGAAATGTCTTTGGCTGGAAGTTCACTACAACAGAAAGATTTCTCTGGGTAGTTCCTGCATCTTTAAATGAAAGAATAGCTATATAAGTTTTGGGAAATAAACTTTAGTCGCTATTGAGAAAGGAACGTACAAACCCTACAGCGACGCCGAATTTCTATATTATGAGGTTATTTCAGTTGCGGGCATTGCTTGCTTGGCAATTTGGGAATAAGCACCCGAAGGTAGCAAAATTCGCTTTAGAACCATAAACTTCCAGTCTGGGGACGGCGAGGTGGAAGATATGACATAGAATCTCAAAATCACAGATACATGAATATTGGTATTTTAGGACTTGGACTGATAGGCGGCTCTTTGGGTTTGGATTTGCGATCGCAAGGACATCATGTTTTGGGCGTCAGCCGTCGAGAATCAACTTGTGACAAAGCAGTCGCCTTAGGTAGCGTAGATCAGGCGTCAGTTGACATCAGCCTGCTTACAGCGGCAGAAGTGGTATTTATTTGTACACCTATAGGGTTGATTATTCCCACATTTGAGCAGCTCATCGCTCATCTGCCTTCCAACACAGTCATAACTGATGTCGGTTCGGTAAAAACTCCGATAGTTAAGGCGATCGCTCCCCTCTGGGACAATTTTATCGGTGGACACCCAATGGCGGGAAGAACCGATAGTGGTATAGAAGCAGCTATCCCTAATTTATTTGAAAAAAAACCTTACGTGCTGACACCAACAGCAACAACACCAGCTGCTGCTATTACAGTTGTAGAGAAAATAGTGCGCGAACTTGGGGCGACTCTCTACCATTGTTCCCCAGAAGAGCATGATCGAGCAGTCAGTTGGATTTCCCATTTGCCCGTGATGGTTAGTGCTTCATTAATTGCTGCTTGTATGAGTGAAACTGACTCAAATGTGCTGGAATTAGCCCAAAAGTTTGCTAGTTCTGGCTTTCGAGATACAAGTCGTGTTGGTGGCGGGAATCCAGAGTTAGGAGTGATGATGGCGCAGTACAATCGGCAAGCATTGCTCAATTCACTCCAGCAGTATCGCCATAATCTCGACGAATTGATTAGCTTGATTGAGCAGGAAAATTGGACAGCTTTAGAACAACAGTTACAGTCTAACCACAAGGTAAGACCTGAGTTTGTTGAGTAATCTTTAATGATAGTTTCTGGGAGAAACCAGGTTTTTGAGACTTATTAAGTCATATCTTGTCCGGCTAATTAATTATGATTTCCACGTTAATTGCACCCCACCCCTTAATCCCCTCCCCGCAAGCGGGGAGGGGAGGTGAAGCGCAGCTTTACCGGGGTGGGGTTATTCGGGTAATGATAAGTATTGAACCGGACTTGATATCACTCAGGGACTTCCAAATTAAAAAATATCTAACTTTTTCTTGTGGGTAGTGGCACTAAGCGCCCTTCCTATAAACTGGGGGAACCGGGATGCCCACCCCACTGTTAGGGGATTATTTATTTGTTGGAAATCTCTTACAATTAGCTCAAAGGCATTACAAAAAAATTATATCTAAAACACTATAGCTATTATGCATTGAGGAACTGGATATGGTATTACAAACAGAAAAGCGCCATTACACACCACAAGAATATCTGGAATTAGAAGAACGAGTCGAATACAGAAGTGAATATAGAGATGGAGAAATTCTCCCAATGCCAGGGGGAACAACTAACCATAATAAAATTGCTGGAAACTTTTGTAGAAAATTTCCTTTAATAGTACAAGGACAAGCTTATGAAATATATATTATGGATGTAAAGGTATGGATACCTCGTTACCGTCTCTACACTTATCCTGATGTGATGGTCGTCAAAGGTGAACCTATATACGAAGGAACGAATACGACAACTATTACTAATCCAATGTTAATTGTTGAAGTTTTATCAAATTCAACCAAAAATTATGACAAAACTGACAAGTTTAAATATTACCGTTCAATTCCTGAATTTCAGGAATATATTATGATTGACCAGTACAGTTTCTCTGTGGAACAATATGTCAAAAAAGCAGAATGAGAATGGATTTTTAAAGAACATGAAGGGGAAGATGCCGTTTTAGCCCTAAATTCTATAAATTTTAAAATTAGCTTTCGTGATATTTATGAGCGCGTTAATTTTGAGTTGACTGAAGAATAGGAAAGACTCTTGTTTCAACATGATAAGCCGGACAACTGTTCGACTTTGCAATCTAGCAAGCTATCCGACTCAGTTATATATGACTCCAAAAAATCTTAAAAAAATTTGTTTGCGCTTCGCGCGGAAAGTGAAGAGAAAAGAATAAAGCGCAAAGTGCAAACAGCTAAGAAGTCGTGAGCCGCGCAACCACAACCCGAAAACCCACAAGCTTGAAGCCGTATGAATGTGTATGCCTGAAGCGGTGGGCTGAGCGGCAAGACCTCTGAGTGTTGTTCCACGAACCCCCACGTAGCAAGCGAGCATCCTTATTATTTTCACTCATCCAAGGGGTACCATCAGCAGGCGCTTCTTTGTAGCTATCATGCCAGCCATCTTGGCACCACTCCCATGTATTACCATGCATATCATACAAACCAAAAACATTTGGTGGAAATTTTCCTACCTCTGTTGTTTGCTCACAATATTCACCCTTTGATCCAGAACCGTAAGTGCTGTTACCGTTGTAGTTTGCTAAATCTGTCGTAATCGTTTCGCCAAAGTGAAACGGGGTAGTCGTTCCCGCTCGACAAGCATATTCCCATTCTGCCTCACTCGGCAAACGATATGGCTTTTTAGTTTTGTTAGCCAAGCGATCGCAAAATTCAACGGCATCATCCCATGACACCTGCTCTACAGGTCGATTAGCTCCTTTAAAAAAGGATGGATCTGGATTTAAATCTATTTTGACCTTAGGAAGAGCGGCAACGGCTTTCCATTGAGCTTGCGTCACTGGAAACTTACCCATATAAAAAGGTTGAATAGTAACGGTATGCTGTGGACTTTCATCACTTGAACGTTGTGGCTCATTATCTGGAGAACCCATTAAAAACTGACCACCAGGAATCGCCACCATCTCCAGCAAGGCATAATTGCCCAAGTTTTCTGTGAAAAATTCTGCTTGACCCCAATGACGGTTGATTTCGCAGGTTTTTCCTATACCTAAAAATCCTGATTTTACGGTTATTGTGGCATACTCGAACTCAAACTGCTGAGTTTGAATATTAGTTTGAATATTAGTTTGAATAACAGAGGGAGATTTTGGCTGAGAAACTGGTGATGATTGAGTTTCAGGTAGTTCTCGTAATTCTGCTTGCTGCTTTTGTTGCTGAGTTGTTTCTTGCTCTTGCTGTAACTTCTGTGGTTGTTGTCGGTTGCGCTCATATTCTGCTTGTTTTGGAGTAACTACCCGTTGTTCAATTGAGGCAATATCTTCATCCCGCAGTCCCAGATACTGCTGATATTCTTTTAAATCTTTTTGGGTTGTCTTGCTGAACGGATATTCTTGAGCAATTGCCTGAATCAGTGCTTGCTCATACTCATTGCGCTTACGTTCATACTCCCGGTAGGGTTGTAGAACTTCTTCTTCAATTGCAGCAGCTTCTTCCGGAGTTAATCCCCATTCATTCCGCTTTCCGTCTAAAATTCTCCGAGCAAAGACAGAAAACTCGTGACCTTCCTTAGCACGAGTTTCTACTTCCTTACGATATTTCACCTTAGGATCATCCTTGGGCGATTTTGCCAGCAAAATCTTATGACCTTCCTCAATTGGGTAAAATTTGGGAGTCATGGCTGGTGCAGCTTCTTTTACTTTGCTGCTAGCATACTCGTGCAGTTCATCAATAGAAATCCAACCATCCCCATCGCGATCCGCTGCACCTTTTTCCATACCTTCAACTAAGTAGCGGGTGTATATGGAAAGATCTGAACCTGCTTGTTCAAATGAGTACTGGGTAGATGTGGAAGAGGTGAGAATTGCCCGTCCTTTACCGCCTAGCTGTTCCTGTAAATTTACAGTACCATCATCTTTGACCGTTAGCCCTTGAGCGATCGCCCCGCTAAAGCAACAGTCTAAAATAATAACCTGTCTTTGGGAACGGCTCTCATTCATATTTTCGTGCAGAACACTGGCTGCTACTGCTGAAGGCTTGAACAACCTGTCGTTCTGTTTACGAGTGGTAGAAGTTGAGAGGTAAAGCCTGCCGTTATCATCTTTAATGCCATGACCAGAAAAGTAAAATAATAACAAGTCTTCTTTCTGGCGATGGGCAAACAGATTGTAAATAGCGTCTTCCATTTCCTGACGTTGGGGATTTTTGAGTACTGTGATATCTACCTCAGCAAAATTTCCGATTTCTGGGTGTGTCAGTACTCGTCGCATTGCTTCAACATCTTTCACCGCACACGGTAGCGGGTTTAATCCGGGTTGATACTCGCTCACCCCTATCAGCAATGCTAGCTTCCCCATCTTTGCCTGCCTACGCCTCTACAGATTTCTATGTTTTCTGTGCTACCAATTCTATTGTGCCTGTTTGCTGAGTTTTAATATGAGTGCCTTACTATTGCTTCGACTTTTTATTTATGATCATGGATTAAATAACATACAAATCACTCCTTTGACCTCACCCCCAACCCCCTCTCCGAACTCGCGGAGAGGGGAGACTTTAACGACAGTTAAAGGCGGGGTGAGGTTTTGTACTTTATTAAATCCGCGTTCCTTAGCAGTTTTTCCACAAAGGCGATCGCCCAGCAACACAAACACAACTTCAATAGATATAATTTCAGTGTTGTCTAGACTGTTGGCACCAATTCTATTGTTCCTGTTTGGTGACTTTTCCTTTGAATGTCTTACTATTGCTTCTACTTTTTATTCAAGGGTTTTTCCAGAAAGTATCTCGCCTTTGCAACACAAACACAACTTTAATAGATATATATAGATATAGATATAGGACTTACGCAGTCAGGGTTTTCACAAGTCCGTCATCTCTGTGTCACAGCATTGACACAAAGCCTCTTTAGATTGGAAATGTATCGACACTTATAGAAACACTATGTATAAAATACCGCGTGATGGTGATAACCAGTCAGGAACATACAACAAAATCTTAAACAGTTCTTCTTGGAAAAAACCAGCATTTCATTTATCGCTGGTATTGCTAGGATCTGGAATGACCTTCGCAGGCGGCTATCTAGCTTCTCATTATCAACAGGTGTCTAAAAGCGCGTCTAACCTGGCGGTGAGCCCGGTAAATGCTGCTTTGCCAATAGCAGCTGGGACTAATCCTAACTTTGTCATTGGGGTTGTGCAACAAGTTGGACCTGCTGTAGTGCGGATTGATGCTTCCCGAACAGTCAAAACTCAGTTACCAGAGCAATTTAAGGATCCATTTTTCCGCCAATTCTTTGGATCTCAAATGCCAATTCCAGAAAACCGGGTGGAACGCGGTACTGGTTCGGGCTTCATCATGAGTGCTGATGGTCGCATTCTCACCAACGCCCACGTCGTCGCTGGTGCGGATACGGTGAAAGTGACACTCAAGGACGGGCGCACTTTTGTAGGTAAAGTGCTGGGGAAAGATGAATTGACAGATGTGGCTGTTGTCAAAATTCAAGCAGATAAGCTGCCTACAGTAAAGTTGGGTAACTCAGAAAAGCTACAACCTGGAGAAGCGGCGATCGCGATCGGCAACCCCCTTGGTTTAGATAACACTGTCACTACTGGGATTATCAGTGCTACCGGACGCGCCAGCAATCTGATTGGTGCTCCCGATAAGCGAGTGGAGTATCTTCAAACAGACGCAGCGATCAATCCTGGTAACTCCGGCGGACCTCTGCTTAATGCTCAAGGAGAGGTCATTGGGATGAATACAGCTATAATCCAAGGAGCACAAGGATTGGGCTTTGCTATTCCTATCAACACAGCGCAACGAATTTCCAGTCAACTGATAGCGACAGGTAAAGTACAACATCCTTATCTAGGAATTCAGATGGTAGGATTAACGCCTGAGTTGAAACAAAACATCAACTCCGATCCCAACAGCGGTTTGAGTGTTGATGAAGATCGTGGCGTCTTGGTTGTCAAAGTTATGCCCAATTCACCAGCAGCCAAAGCAGGGATACGTGCTGGTGATGTTATCCAAAAACTCAACGGTGAAGCAGTGGCTGACGCTGGTTCTGTCCAAAAGGCAGTGGAAAATAGCCAAGTTGGGGGAGACGTACGCATGGAGTTGCGTCGCAATGGGCAAAATCTCAACTTAGCTGTGCGCCCAGGTGCTTTTCCAACTCAACCAAGTCAATTGCAATAAGCCTTTTGCCTCAATGTAGACCTGATTTCTGGGATGAGCTGTCCGGCTCATCCTTATTTTTCATCTGTTTTACCAATTTAGGCTCATTACAGCTACAAATTATTTTTACCTGTGACAGGGGTTCATAAGTCTTGAGAATGCCAGCAACCCCGCATGAGTAGAAAAGAATATTTAACACACAATATAGCAAGAAGAAAGCAAACTTTGACACATATTAACAAGTAAAACGCAAGAATTTTGCTTGTGTAGATTGAGGTGTAGTGGTAGATGCGGCAGTCGGTTTGATCATACAACTATTATATATGGCGCGTAAGGCACACCCAGTACTAATAGCAAAAAGCACGCGTTCAAGTAGCTAACCTATGTAAAATGCAAGACTGAACGCACAGATCACAACAAGAACAGGGATCACAGCACTAAACTCAACTTTTCGTGTCCTCAAGATTTTTACAAAAGACAGAGGAACAACGATAGGCCATAACACAGTAGTCATGATAAGCATGACAAAAGACAAAAATTTGTCTTCTGGAGAAGAATTAGGGTGACGAAGGCTAAATCTTAACCAATTAATAAAAAAATAACTGGTCATCAGTAGGTAATTAATAACCAAAGCCAATAGCATCTTGTTCACTGTAGCGACTCCTTGAGTTATCTAAGATTCAGAAATTTATCAGTATGAGCTAGAGGTTTGCAAAACAACTGCTATATATTGAAGCTGGTACAAACGATTCATCTATTAGTTAGCTAAATGTTAATCTAACCCGAAAAATCTCCAAATCAGTACATACACTTAATTTCAGCTATTTTTGAAGGAAACAGGAATTTTACTGACTCATCATAATTATTCTATCTTTGTACACTTAAGAAAATAGGAATTTTACTGACTAATCATAACTATCCTACCCTTTGTATAGCCTGAAGTTTCAACATTTTAAAGATAAAATTTATGTATCATAAGTTAAATTGAGCCAAACTCCTACTACTGTTGAACTAAACCAATCGTTATAAGTATAAAGGCAATTACATAGGTACAGAATAAACGAAAGTATATATTTTTTAGCTTTATTTACCATAATTAGTGGTTTTGCATTTATTTTTATACCAAAATTTAATTATTCAAAAGTCAAATACTCTTTGATACTAATGCTACATTTACAAGAAAAAAGAAACCCTGCGCTATGTGAATAACGCAGGAAAACTGGTATCTATGCTACACAAGGAGTTGGACTATGAGTCAATTGTGCTGAAGTTAAACTTATAGAGAAATCGGGAGTTAGGCATTTAATTGCTAGATACTAACAGGTAGGTGCTTGCTAGTTTAAGGTTTTCCATTTTTGAATTTTGAATTGATTATGCAGTGTTCCCAATACGGTTCGGTTAGCTTGTTTATCTCAAGGGAGATCCCCCAAACCCCCCTTAAAAAAGGGGGGCTATTTTACCCATTTACCCCCGAGGATCGGGGGTTGCCGCAAGCGGGGGAATCTTATCCGAACCGCATTGGGAGTGTTCCTTAATCTTGGGAATGATTCTGTGGGAACAGGTAGGCAATTGCAGCTCCACCAAATAAAGTTAGTAAACTCACCAAAAAGGCAGCAAAGAAAAAAGTAAACATAATTATGTAACCAAATCTCAGTGTTATTCACTAAAGCTTGTGAGAAAAATTAAAATTCTTAAATGAAAATTCAATATCCTTCAGAAAAC
Source organism: Scytonema sp. HK-05 (assembly GCF_963872035.1). Classification (NCBI taxonomy): domain Bacteria; kingdom Bacillati; phylum Cyanobacteriota; class Cyanophyceae; order Nostocales; family Scytonemataceae; genus Scytonema; species Scytonema sp. HK-05. Next base: position 26,185 of record NZ_CAWMYC010000135.1, on the reverse strand, counting down.
CTTAATTTTAGCTACTTTTAAACTACCAAGTGGATATGACACAAGTGTGACCCCGTTGTGTCAATAGCTTGTATATTTAGTGCAGGTGAATTCTCACAGCTAAACTTAAGCTAAAGGCAGGAAAAAACGGAAAGTGCTGCCCAATCCTAGCTCGCTTTCCACTTGAATCTGACCGCCTTGCAGTTCCACTAAACGGCGCGAGATAGTTAAACCAATGCCTGTTCCTCCGGAATGGCGATCGCGAGATTTGTCAGATCGCCAGAAGCGCTCAAATATATAAGGTAAATCTTCCTTGGCAATACCCACACCTGTATCAATGACTGCAATCCATAGATGAGAAGCTTCAGTCCAAGTACAGATAGTAATTGAGCCTTTAGTGGTATGATGGACTGCATTACCAAGTAGATTGACCAGCACCTGTTCTATACGGTCAATGTCTGCCAATACCGAGGGGAGTTTGGATGGACACTCTAAGCGCAGAACTGGTCCATCATCAAGCAGTTGATCGGCAAATTTCTCCACTAAAGACTCTAATAAAGGACGCAGATTGACTGACTGTATATTTATTGGTAAATAACCAGCTTCTGCCTTAGAGAGTTCTTGCAAATCGTTGACCAACCGCTCTAAACGCTTAGTTTCTTTTGTCAGGCGTAGATAAATTTCTGGAGAAGGTTCAATGCTTCCATCAGCCAGTTCTTCCAAGTAACCGCGCACAACTGTTAGTGGGGTCCGCAGCTCATGGGTCATGTCTCCAATCAGTTCCCGACGTCGCGCTTCCACCCCCTCTATACTTGTTGCCATGCGGTTGAAACTCACACCTAATCGATTCAGTTCTGGAATATCTGATAAAGGCACTCTTGCATCAAATTGACCAGCAGCAAACTTTTGCGTAATTTGTTCCATCTCTATCAACCGCTGCATGAGCAGTTTGGACACCCAATAACTCAATCCTCCAGCAGCCGTTGCACCTACCAATACCGACCATACAGTGCTTCGTCTCCAGGCAATTTCAAATCCGTCAACTAACTCAGCACGAACATCGAATAAGTTGTATCCTCGTTGTTCCAAGCGTTCCAAATGCAGAACAAAAAAGCGGGGGGAAGAGACTTTGCTGATAATCACCAGACTCAGTACCCCGACGATCATCACCACCAAGTGGGAGAAAAATAGGCGTGATGCCAAAGGTAATGACTTTGCCCAAAGCCAGCGCATCTTCTTCATAACACAACAGGAGTGTCTTCAAATTTATAGCCGACCCCAACAACAGTTTTCACAAAAGCGGGATTAGTAGGATCTGGCTCAATTTTTTTTCGCAACCGAGCTACATGAGTATCCACCACGCGCTCATCACCAAAAAAGTTATCGCCCCAAAGTTTGTCGATGAGTTGAGCGCGGTTCCAAACTCGACCAGGATTGCTAATAAAGGTGCTTAACAAGTTGAATTCCAGGGTAGTTAAATCTAGCATTTCTGGCTCCTGAGAATTCATTTGGCGACTTATCGTCCGCTGCTCTACATCCACGATAAAGTGTTTGGTACGAAATACTTGATTTTGTCCTCCGTGGCGGAGACTACGCCGCAATAGCGCCCGCACCCTAGCAATCAACTCTCTGGGGCTAAACGGCTTGACCATGTAATCGTCAGCGCCTGTAGACAAGCCAATAACGCGATCAATTTCTTCACCCTTAGCCGTAAGCATCAAAATATATGGATCTTTGGCACCTGGTTTCTGCCGAATTCTTGCACAGACTTCCAAACCATCTAAGCCAGAAATCATTAAATCTAGAATGATTAAATCTGCTGATTGCTCCTGAAACATTCGCAAGGCATTCAAACCGTCGCTGCTACTGCGACAGGAAAAACCTTCTTTTTCCAGAGACATTTGGATTAACTGGGCAATTTCAGGTTCATCTTCAACGATTAGAATGTCCATACTGATAGGAGGCAAGCAAAATCCACAGAGTCATTCCCTGGCTTGCCATTTTAACTGAAATTTTGTGATTAGAATACTTTGGGTCTACAAAAAGATTCACGCTCAGGTGCTAGAGTGCAAAATTCTGCGGCGCGTTATCTTTTTCTCTATTGCCCCATGAGTGCGAACTAACTGTGCAAAATCGATGGTCTGCGGTCGGATAGCCTGATTCAGCCAGTGCAAAATAAAAAATTTTTCAGTGGCTCTGACCTTTGCGTAAGTCGTGATATAGTATTCAAGGAGGAAAAATTCCTTAGTCGTGATATAGTATTCAAGGAGGAAAAATTCCTTAGTCGTGATATACTATCTCAAAGAGGAAAAATTCCTTTAAAGTTTTGGGGTGCTTGAGCCAAGTTATTTTTATCGATTCACAAACAACGGCTATAACCCAGAACTCCAAAAAGCATTTACCTAATTCTTGCCGCATAGTCATCTGACTATAAGAAACTTTAGCACCAGAAGAAATGCTTCTGATGTTAAAGCTTAAAGTTTCACGTGCTCTGCTCCAATAATCACGGAATCTCTACGTACGAGCTTTTAAGGCTTTACTTAACTGCTCTAACGTTCAGGGTCCTGCCTTTGTTCGGGTCATCTGCAGTTACGACGTTAACGAAGAACTTGATGGAGGCAAAATAATGACTTTTACAGCAGAACCTCAAGCGTTTCAAACCAATCCCTTGACTCAAATTCCCGATGTCATCACTAATCGCAGCAACCTTCAAAATTCCACTCAGAGTGTGAATGGACAAGGTACAACGGTTTCCACAGGTGTACAAGATATCATCAATACTTGGACCAACGACGGCTTTAGCGGGAAAGACATCCAGATTGATGGCAACAATGGAAGCGGCACTCTGTTTGGTCGCTGTGGTAACGATCAGATCCTCGCCAACAATGCCAACGACAAGCTTGAGGGTGGCAGCAATGCAGACCTTCTGATTGGAGACCAAGGCAAAGACACCCTCGTTGGTGACTCTGATGTAGACCAGTTCACTCAGGACGACCGCAATCCTGGTAGCGGTTCACCAGCACTCAGAGCTGCACCAACTGCAACAGGCAATAACTCTGGTACTGTGTACTATGTTTCACCAAATGGTAGTGATAGCAATCCAGGTACAAGTGATAAACCTTGGAAAAGCATTAACTACGCGGTCGGTGAGAACTCCGCTATCAAAGCAGGTGACACTATTCTAGTTCAACCAGGTACTTACACAGAGCTAGTCACCCTTGGGAAATCTGGTAATAGTGAGTCAGGTAATATCACACTCAAAGCCAATGGTAATGTCACAGTGCGCGACCCTGACGCTATCAATGGAGGCTTCCGGGAAGGGGTTATCCAGTCAGTTGGCAAGGGCCATTGGGTCATTGATGGCTTCCGCATAGAGAACAGCTCCTGGGCTGGAATCTCTCTGCGTGATGCCAACGATATAACTGTTCAAAACAACCATACCTACAATACTGGTTCCTCAGGTATCATTGCTATGCCTGACAGCTATTTTGAGGGTGGAGAAGCCGAGGTCACCAGTAAAAATATCAAGGTGCTCAACAACACCGTCGAAAAAGCCAATGCGAGATGGAAAGGTGGCACAGGCGACAATTCTATCTCTGATCCAGGTGTGAATACGCAAGAGTCGCTAAGCATCTGGGGTGTCGATGGTTTTGAGGTGGCTAATAATATCGTTAAAGATGGCACACGCGAAGGCATCGACATTAAAACTGGTTCTCGCAATGGCTCCGTCCATGACAACTATATAACTGGTCAAGCCTCGATCTCTGGTACATATCAAGGCTATCAAGGTGGTCCTGCTCTCTACATAGAGGGTAACCGTGCTAATTCGTTTAACATTGATGTTTACAACAATGTTGTCACTGGCAACGTTGCTGATGGAATTGTCGTTGGAGATGAAGTGAAAGATAAAGGCGATGTCTCTAATGTCCGAGTCTACAACAACCTTGTTTATGGGAATGGACAGCAAGGAATCAACCCTGGTCAAGGAATTGCCGTTACCAGTAATGTTCGTAACGTTGAAATTGCCAACAATACCGTTGCTAATAATGTCCAAGCCCTTGGCATCGATGGTAGTGGTTATTTCGCTGGCGGTTATAAACCAACTGACATTCAGGTTCGCAACAATATCTTTGCTGATAGCACCTACCGGAATGGGTTGATTGAAGATGCGGGCAAGGTGACTTTGGATAACAACTTGTTCACCGACAAGTTTGAGAAGCTCTACGAAGGTGGGACTGGAATTGACAACCTGAACGCTAACAACAACACTAAGGTTAAGTCAGTTGGATTTGTCAACTCAGGTGGCAATGACTACCATCTCACATCTGGTTCGCCAGCAATTGATACTGGTTCCTCACAAATTGGTCAGTATGCACAGCGCGATAAGGACGGTGCACAACGACCTCAAGGTGCTGGCGTTGATATAGGTGCTTATGAGTCTTGAAGTTGTGGTTGAGAATACCGCTGTTGTTGATGATTGAAGCAACGTTAAGGGATCAGGCAAGTCTTGTATGAACGTAGGCTAGGTGCTGAGTATTTAGTGTGTTTCTGATGCATATATAGACTTGCACTCATCGATGAAACGTTGTTCATAGGAGGAGTAATTCCGCAAAGCTGATTCAGTTTTAGTGGAATTGCCCTCTTCCACCAAAGTTTCTCATGTTAAGAGCGATCGCTCCTTGCCCTCCTTGCAAATAAGGGGAAGGCTTGCCTTCCCCTATTTCTCAAACTGCAAGTAGAGCTAAGCTGATGCTGCGTTGGTAGCTTCAGGAACTTCCGTATGATCTTGAATTGGTCCTTGTACCGTTAAAACTGAGCAAGAAGCATTATGCAATACGTAATTGCTGACACTACCTAGGAAAAACTCACTTAACCCCTTGCGACCACGACGACCGACTACAATCAAGTCAGCTTGCCAACTACGAGCTACTTCACAAATTGCTCGACCTGGATCGCCAAGATTTTGAGAAAATTCACTTATGATACCTGCTTGCTTTGCTTTCTCGGCAAAAGAGAGCAGCATATCTAGTTTCTCTTGCTTGAGTTGTTCCCATTGCTGCATATATTTATTGACAGCTTCTGTATGTAAAGTTGGGTAAACACCATTCGGTTGTAGTAAAACAGGGTTTAAGTATCCCCCATCAAAAGGAGAGAGAACGTGCAGCAACATGACATTTGCATGAACTGCTTTTGCCAAAGATATAGCTTCATTGAAAACGTGCTCACCAATTTCAGAATTGTCTATTGCAACGAGAATTTTTTGAAACATAATTATTAGTCCTTATTCATTAGTTTTTAGTTATGAGTCAGAAGTTTTCAGTTATCAGTTATAAATTTTGAATGAATAACTTATCACTCTACGGGCGCAATATTGTGCCCCTACTCCTAACTCTGTTGTTCCGCAGCAGCGACTTCCAACAACGTCTTTAACACAGAGTCTGGGTTGAGACTAATGGTGTCTATTCCCTGTTCCACTAAAAAGTGGACGAATTCGGGATAGTCGCTGGGGGCTTGACCGCAGATACCAATTTTGCGTCCGTACTGTTTAACAGTTGCGATCGCATTAGCTATCATCTGCTGCACAGCCTTGTTGCGTTCATCAAATAAATGCGCTACCAACTCAGAATCTCTATCGAGTCCTAAAGTCAATTGTGTCAGATCATTCGACCCAATGGAAAATCCATCAAAGACTTGGCTAAACTCATCAGCCAATAGCACGTTGCTGGGTAACTCGCACATCACGTAGACTTCCAAGCCGTTTTTGCCACGCACAAGACCATGCTTTGCCATCTCCGTCAGCACTCGCTGACCTTCTTCTGGGGTACGGCAGAATGGAACCATCAAAATCACGTTGGTTAAGCCCATCGCGTCACGAACTCGCTTCATCGCCTGACATTCCAAAGCAAAACCTTCGCGGTAGCGCTGATCATAGTAGCGACAAGCACCCCTAAAGCCCATCATCGGGTTTTCTTCTATTGGTTCAAACTGTCTGCCACCCAACAAATTAGCGTATTCATTGCTCTTAAAGTCTGACAGGCGGACGATGACAGGTTTGGGGTAAAAAGCGGCGGCAATTGTACCAATCCCCTGCGCCAGCTTATCGACAAAGAATTGCGCTTTGTCTTCATACTGAACAGTTAACTCTGCAATTTTATACCTAGCAAGCTCATCTTCTAATTCGTCAAAATGAATTAATGCCAATGGGTGAGCCTTGATGTAGTTGGCAATGATGAATTCCATCCGCGCTAACCCGACTCCATCATTTGGGATGGCACTTAAGCCGAAAGCTTCTTCAGGATTGCCCACATTCATCATAATTTTAGTACGGGGGCGGGGCAATTTCTCGAGTGGTACTTCTTGGACTTCGTAAGGCAATAGACCCTGGTAAACCTTTCCGGTTTCGCCTTCTGCACAAGAAACAGTGATTTCTTGCCCAGTTTTTAACACAGTAGTAGCATTGCCGCAACCAACGATTGCTGGAATTCCCATTTCTCTGGCAATAATCGCCGCGTGACAGGTACGTCCGCCAGAGTTGGTAACAATCGCACTGGCTTTTTTCATAATAGGTTCCCAGTCTGGATCTGTACGGTTAGTGACCAGCACTTCTCCTGGTTGAAACAAGTGAATATGATGCGTGTCCAAAATGACTCTGGCTTTGCCCTGCCCGATTGCATTACCAACAGCGCGTCCCGTAACTAAGGAAACTAGGGATTGGGGATTAGGGATTGGGGATTGGGCAGACTGTTCCCCAGTCCCAACTCCCAACTCCCCAGCCCCCAATACCAGGCGATAACTGCGCAAGACATTGCGTGCTTTCTGAGATTGCACTGTTTCTGGGCGTGCTTGAACAATAAACAATTCATTCGTGATGCCATCTTTTGCCCATTCAATATCCATTGGTGTATACACACCATGAACTTGGGAATAGTGTTCTTCAATAAGGCACGCCCAGTAAGCAAGTTGCAAAATTTCCTCATTATTGAGAGCAAATGAGGAGCGATCAGCAGGTGGAACCGGGATGTTCTTTATCTGTTTCAAGCCGCCCACATCATAGACCATCTTGATTTCTTTTGTACCTAGCCGCTTGTCTAGAACTGGGCGGTAACCTTGTTTTAGAGTAGGTTTAAATACTAAATATTCATCTGGGTTAACTGCTCCCTGCACTACGTTCTCACCCAAACCATAAGCCGCAGTCAGTAATACCGCATCTTTGAAACCAGTCTCAGTGTCGATGGAGAACATAACACCAGACGCTGCTAAGTCAGAACGTACCATTTTTTGCACGCCTACTGAGAGGGCAATGTTGAAGTGGTCGAAACCTTTGATTTGTCGGTAAGAAATCGCACGATCTGTGAAAATTGAGGCAAAGCATTTGTGACAGGCTTCCAGTACTGCTTGTAACCCGTGAATGTTTAAGTAAGTTTCTTGCTGTCCGGCAAAACTAGCATCGGGTAAATCTTCAGCAGTCGCACTGGAGCGAACGGCTACATCGGGGGCGACTCCGTACTGCGGTTCTAGTGCTTGGTAAGCAGAGGCGATCGCCTCCTGTAATTCCATAGGAAAAGGAGTTTGGAGCAATAAAGACCTAGCAAGCTTACCTCGTTGCTGGAGATTTTGGACATCCTCCACATCTAAAGAAGCAAAAATCTGGCGTAATTTTGGTTCTAACCCTGCTGCTTGCATAAAGTAGCGAAATGCATATGCTGTCGTCGCAAATCCATTGGGGACTTTTACGCTTCTGCGCCGCAGTTGCTGAATCATTTCTCCCAAAGAAGCATTCTTTCCACCTACTAAGGGAATGTCTGCGATGCCAACTTTACCTAAAGGCAATACAAAAGCTTTTTCTTTAGAGACTTCGCGATCGCTTTTTTGATCAACTGCTGTTTCTACTTCTACCATTGTTTTGCTTCCTTATGACACATCAACCTGAAAGGATCATGCAGTAAGCAAATGCTTCGCTTGTCCCACATTTAATGTTTATAAGAAGAAAAGTTGAGAATCTTGTGAGGATACTGGTCAACGAAAACTTCTTTAATCTGATATTTCTGCGGAGGTATAACTCATAAATTGTGTACTTGTGTTACGAGAATCAGAAATTTTTCGGTATAGCTCACAAGTTCCTCACAATTGCAAATTACTCTTAAAGCATGAAAAGGTTTAGTTCTCAGCTGACTGTCCCTTTGGCGAAAAACACATTTAGTAGAAAAATTTTAATACACCATGAATAACTGTCCTTGCTGCTCCAGCCCACTTTTACGCCATATACGTCATCAGGAAGTTTACTGGTTTTGCCGTAGCTGCTGGCAAGCAATGCCAGTATTTAGTCAGGAAAAGTGTACTTCGTTACCAGAGGTTTATGTCAGAGAATTTCCTACCAAGCTTGAGAAAAGAGAAAAGAGCAATGTCCTTTGTTTGAATGAGCGCGGAGCTAGAACTGGGTGGATAGGAGTGTAAACAAAACTTACCTGATACCAAGCACTTCACGAGTGAAGTGCCTATAAATCGCTTGGTATAAAGTTGTAAAAACGACGCATTTTTGCTAATTTGCCAGTTTCTCTCTCTAAAAAATAAGTTTCTAATTGTTCCTTGCATGACACCCTCGATTTGATTCGAGGGTTTTTTATTTTAAGTTTTGTAAATTTATCTGTGATATTTGTGAAGAAAGGTTAACATCTACGATAGCTCTTCTAAAATGAACATTGATACGGTTTTTTTATAGTTGTTTATACTTGTATTAACATTCCTAAGGTTGATAACTATTAGGTTCCATCTTTATAAATTAAATTTTTACAATGAAGATATTAGTTGTAGAAGATGATCAGCTTGTTGCCCATGCTCTCGCTGCTGTCCTCACCAACCAAAACTATGCCGTCGAAGTTGCCTGCGATGGTCAGGCAGCATGGGATTTAATTGACACCTTTGACTACGATTTAATACTTCTTGATGTCATCCTACCAAAGATAGATGGTATCAGCCTTTGCCGTCAAATCCGGTCTAAAGGTTTGGGGATGCCAATCATGCTATTGACTGGGTGCGATAGTAGTCACGAGAAAGCCACTGGATTAGATGCAGGCGCAGATGATTATCTGGTTAAACCTTTTGATGAAGAGGAATTAGTTGCTCGTATACGAGCGCTATTGCGTCGCGGTAGTGTAGCATCACAACCAGTGCTCACTTGGGGTGATTTGCAGCTTGATCCTAAAAGCTGTGAAGCAACTTATGCAGGAAAGCTTCTGTCATTGACGCCAAAGGAATATGGGCTGCTAGAACTTTTTTTGAGAAACAGTCGCCGCGTATTTAGCTGTGGCATGATTTTAGAACATCTCTGGTCTTATGAGGACACTCCTGGTGAAGAAGCCGTTCGCACTCATATTAAAGGGTTACGACAGAAACTAAAATCACAAGGAGCGTCCGCTGATCTCATTGAAACAGTCTATGGTATTGGCTATCGGCTCAACCAACAAGCGCCAGCGAAACAGCCAAGAGATAGAGAAGATAAGGGAGATAAGGGAGAAGCTTCGCCTCCTCATCCCCTCACTTCTTCCTCTGTTGATGAAACTCAACGGCAAATACTTTCAGGAGTCGCTGGAGTTTGGAACAAATTCAAAGGGCGGGTTGATGAACAGGTGACTTTGCTGGAGGATGCTGCAAGTGCTTCAGTCCGAAAAAGTTTGACTCAAAAACTCCGCAAGCAAGCGCAAAAAGAAGCTCATACACTAGCTGGGTCATTGGGTACTTTTGGCTTTTCTGTTGGGTCAAAAGTAGCAAGAAAAATTGAGCATTTGCTCAAATCTAGTAAAGCATTAACTCTAGATGAAACGAAAGAATTTTCTAGTTTGGTAAAGCAATTGCGTCAAGAAATTGAGCAAAACCACAACGAAACTTTACCTTCACCAACTGGTGATGAGCATCCCTTACTGTTGGTGGTTGACCGCAATGCCTATCACCAAGATGCCCCGAATTTATGCACCTTTGCTGAACAAATCGAAAAAGAATCTGCAAACAGGGGGTTAAAAGTTGCCATTGCTACTGATATTGAACAGGCAAGGCATCAACTTTATCATGAACATCCCAGTGTTGTACTGATTGACCCCAGCGCTTTCCCCAATCATGACGACAGCTTGAGCTTATTGGCAGAATTAAACCAACGCAAACCTCCCGTACCAGTGCTTGTTTTTACTGAACAAAGCGATTTTACGAATCGATTGCAAGTTGCTCGCAGTGGTAGGCACTTCTTTTTACAAAAACCCATGCCTATTTCACAGGTACTAGAGGCAGTGACACAAGTATTACAAGATGCTCCGCATGCAGAGGCTCACGTTTTGGCTGTTGACGATGATCCTAAAATCGGTGCAGTGTTGCAAACCTTACTAAGTCCTTGGGGAATCAAAGTGACAAACCTCCAAGACCCGCAACACTTCTGGGAAACTTTAGAAGCTTTAAAGCCAGATTTTCTAATCTTAGATGTAGAAATTAATGAGATAAATGGTATAGAAATTTGCCAAGTGGTACGTAATGATCCACGCTGGAGTGAGTTGCCAATTCTATTTTTAACAGTTCACAGCGATGCTAACATAGTGAATCAGGTGTTTGCAGCGGGTGCAGATGACTTTGTCAGCAAGCCAATCATTGGTCCGGAATTGGTGACGCGGATTATTAATCGTCTTGAGAGGATTAAACTGCGACAGCGTATAACCCACCAGGCGAAATCAGAACTGGATGAGTACCAGCGGACACAGGAAGAACTGCGAAACTCTCAAGCTCGGTTTTCTGGTATTGTATCAATTGCAGATGACGCCATTATTTCCATTGATGGCAACCAATGCATTACCATGTTTAATCAGGGAGCCGAGAAAATTTTTGGCTACTTCGCTGCTGAAGTTCTTGGACAACCTTTAGACATACTATTGCCATTGCGATCCACCCAGGCACATCGCCAGCACGTCGCTGATTTTGGTCAATCCGCAAACGTTGCTCGCAGGATGGGAGAACGTCGCGAAATTTATGGTCGTCGCAAAGACGGTACAGAATTTCCCGCAGAGGCTTCTATCTCTAAGTTAAAGTTAGGGGAAGAAATTGTATACACAGTTTACTTACACGACATTAGCGATCGCAGGCAAGTGGAACGGATGAAAGACGAGTTCGTTTCTGTCGTTAGCCACGAACTACGCACGCCCTTAACTTCGATTCATGGTTCTCTGGGAATGCTGGCAAGTGGTTTACTTAAGCCAGACTCAGATCAGGGGAAACGTCTGTTACAGATAGCTGTGGACAGTACTGAACGCTTAGTCAGGTTGATCAACGACATCCTTGACATTGAGCGCATTGAGTCCGGCAAAGTGAAGATGGAAAAACAAAGCTGCAACGTCGCTGAAGTGATAGAAGAAGCAGTGAATGTAGTGCAGCCTCTCGCCGACAAAGCCGGAATTACCCTATCAGTTTCTAGCATATCCCAAGAGCTATGGGCAGATATGGATCGTATTGTCCAAACCTTAACTAATCTTCTGAGTAATGCGATCAAATTTTCGCCTGTTGGTTCTACAGTTTGGTTAAGTGCCGAAGCAACGAGTCGGGAGCATGAGCAAGTATGTCCCTCATGTTCCCCATTCTCTGCCATATTATTCACAATTCGCGATCGCGGGCGTGGTATTCCAGCTGATAAGCTCGATAGTATTTTTGAACGCTTTCAACAGGTTGATTCCTCAGATTCCCGTAATCATGAGGGTACTGGTTTAGGCTTGGCAATTTGCAAGAGCATTGTGCAACAGCATAATGGATGCATTTGGGTTGAAAGTGTGCTTGGAGAAGGCAGTACTTTTTACTTTACTCTTCCCTACTTCCCTACTCCCCGACAGGTACAGTTTTCATCTCCCCATTCCCCCATCTATGCACCTCCGCATCTTCCTTCGGTGCTAGTTTGTGACGACGATGATGAAATTCGTAGCAAACTTCAAAATTTATTAGAAAAACGAGGCTATCGTGTGATCGCGGTGGCTTCTGGAGAAGCAGCGATCGCCGTTGCTGCTGATCAACAACCAGATGTGATTTTCCTCGATCTCCTCATGCCCGGTATGAATGGTTGGGAAACTATGGCAGTTTTGAAGGAACGGGCAGATACTCAACACATTCCGATTATCATTTGTAGTATTTGCTCACCCACTTATGCCAGCCAAAAAAATACGGACTTTGTTGATTGGGTGAGCAAGCCACTGGAGGAAAGCTTGCTGTTTCAGTCTCTGGGCCAAGCGCTGACAAATACCTCAAAACGACGCGTTCTGCTTGTTGAGGACGACACCAATTTGGCAGAAGTTCTTATGATGCTGTTTGAGCAGCATGGCATTGAAACCTTCCTTGCGAAAACTGGAAAAGAGGCAATTCGCCTCAGTCAAGACGTGAATCCTGATTTACTCATCCTCGACTTAGTTTTACCTGAATGTGATGGGTTTACTGTTGTGGAATGGTTGCAGCAGCATAATCGACTTTGTAAAATTCCTTTGATGGTTTACTCAGCAAAGGAATTGGATGAATCTGAAAGACAGCGGCTCAACTTAGGGTATACAGAATTTCTCAAGAAAGGGCAAGTCACGGCTCAAGAATTTGAACACCGGGTGATGGATTTACTTCAGCGGATGACTCACAATTCCCAACAGGATGGTAGCAATGACAACAAAGCGAATTTTGGTAGTTGATAACGAGGAGTACATTCAAGAAGTGACCAAGATTTGCCTGGAGACAGTGGCAAATTGGGAAGTACTCACAGCAGGTTCTGGCAAAGAAGGCATGACAAAAGCCGAAAAGTTTCAGCCGGATGCGATTCTGTTGGATGTGATGATGCCGGATATGGATGGTTTGACAACGTTTCAAAAGCTACAAGCTAATCCTGCAACTCAAACTATTCCAGTGATTTTATTAACAGCAAAGATACAAGCTTCTGACCGACGCCGCTATGCTCAAATGGGAATAAAAGCGGCGATCGCCAAACCGTTTAATCCTTTGGAACTTGCTGGTCAAGTGAAGAATGCATTAGGCTGGAGTTGATAAGCATTACCGTTGGTTTGATTGCTACTTTTGAGCAGAACGCATTGCTTCTCTACCAAGTAGAAACATCCCTGCTACACCCAAACAAACAAACCAAACATATTGATACCAATATTTCCCAATCTGCTGAACTGTACTGAGTTCTGGATGCAACGTATTCACGTACAGCAACAGCACAACTATCATCAAAGCCCCAAACCCTACAAAGCTCAACCCAACCCGAATGCGTGCAGGTTGCAGTTCCCAGTCGCTAATCTTCTGTAGATCAATCTCTGCTAAATCCTTCAAAGAGTCCTCTGCGACAGACGAAGCTGCTTTCACGCGCCTAGCCACCTTTGGGGACAAAATCGGCACAATGGCTGCTACTGCGGGACGGCGCAGCAAAGCTTCTGTATCTCGCAGCAATTCCAGAGGCTTACGAGGATCTGGTGGTTGAGCAAATTCTACCTTTCGTGAAGCAGTTCGGGCGGAAGTTTGGGGCATGGAACTGTAACCTAAAATCTATTCAAGTCAAATCACACGGTGTTTCTGTGCAGCTAGCAGGCATTAAGGCAAATAGAAAAAAATTTGCCTTTTTACTTTATTTTACAGAGCGCTACCAGAATCAGAAACCACAATAGACCTCTTGCAAAATTAAAAAGAAGCACCCCCCTCAGTCCCCCCGCAAGCGGGGGGAAGCAATAAAAATCCAGTTCCCTCCTCGTTTACGGGGAGGGTTAGGGTGGGGTTCTAGGGACTTGTGTACTCTTGTTTAACTAATGTTGAATTGAGCTTGGAACTCCACCCACAAGCGGATGGAGTTTCACAAATCTGAGTGGTTGATAGCTGACAGATAATAGCTGACAGATAAACGCTATCAAGTCGCTGCTTTTTGCAACTCGTCGAGTCGCGCTAGAACTTCTTTACTATGAATCGCTGGATTGACTTTGACAAAAGTCTCACGCAACATACCTTGTGGGTCAATGATAAAAGTATGGCGCATAGATATAAAGCTCATCCAAGAACCGTAAGCCTTGCTCACTGCCCCAGTGGTATCAGCTAACAAGGGGAATTTTAGCCCCTCGGAATCGCAAAATTCCGCGTGGGAATCCACATCGTCAACGCTGACGCCAACAATTTGAGCTTTTTTTTCTAAGTATTTGGGCAAGTCCTGCTGAAAGCGACGGGCTTCGATGGTACAACCAGAGGTAAAGTCTTTGGGATAAAAGTAGAGGACGACCCACTTACCGCGTAAGTTGGAGAGGGAAAGTTTACCGTCACCAGTATTTGTTGGCAAAGTAAAATCTGGCGCGGGTTGATTGATTGCAGGAAGTTTGCCACCAAGCGCATTAGCTGTTGGGGCAAAGTTTAGCCAACTGATGACAGCCAAACAGCAGGCAAATAACATGCTCAAAAAAGTGCGACGGGAAATCATTATGTATAGACAGAAACACTACTTAAAATAAGTTTACAATTTCTCGTTGCCATTCTCAGATTCTTGAGATTCAGGAAGCCGTTTCTACGCTTTCGATATATTGGCTGTCAAGGAGAAAGGCTCCCTTTGAAAAGCGAATACCCCAATACCCACCGGGACGGCGGTCAAGAACTATACCTTCTTCTCCAAGGTAAATCACATCAGGGGGGCGCAGCATAGGCATGGGTTCAGCAGTTTTCACGTAGGGTGGTAGCGCTACGACGCGGACTTTACTACCAATAGCAAATTCTTTGGACATAACGGTGGAATTTTAGATTTTAGATTGGGGAATAGGGAACTCGGGTTCCTACGTTCGCAATGCAGGTCTTCATCTTTATGTTGCGGTTATACACCAGTTTGAGTGCGGATACATAATCGTCTTCAACATATTTATCTTTGATGCCAAAAAGAATTGTCGTGCGGTGCCCTTTGGGCGGCTCCAGAGGAGCATCCCGGTAATGGAAAAACTTTGCCACTCATTCATAAGTTCCAAAAAAATCTGTTACACACAACACAATATACTGTTATTTCTAAATATTATTACCTAAATAACATGTTTTCTTAGAAAAAGTTTAAGCAATTTTAAATATTAACTATTAAATTATTTTGCTTATTTGCCCTTGTTTTTGTTCAGTTAAACCGATAAATTTGATAGATGAATAGGGGCTAATTCAAACCGAAAACGTAAATTATATAGTCTTTATTAAAACTGATAATAGTGGTGCGATCGCCCAGGAATACGCACTCAAGCTGATTCATAAAATAGGCAGCAAGGTCAACTACCCTGAGAAAGATCACCTGTAAGTTTTTCGAGTTGCTCAAGCAACGATGAAAACAGGAAAAGTAAATTTGTTACATTTGTAAAATCTATAAGCGTTGTTCGTGTCCAGTAGGCTGAGCTTCTCGTTATATGAATCTAGTCGCGATCAAGCCAAGAATTAGCCAGTCAGTAAACAGTAACGCATAACTCAAGGAGGGAGTCAGATGTGTTCACAGGACTTAAATTTTGAGACATTACTAAATTACCTAAGGCAAAAACACCATTTTGATTTCACTAACTATAAGCGTGAGAGCTTAATGCGTCGAATTAGTAACCGTATGCAACAGCTTTCCATCACCGACTTTAGCAAGTATAACGACTATTTAGAAGTTGATTGCGAAGAATTTATTAACCTTTTTAACATCATTGAAAATAATTTCACCTACTTTTTCAGGGATATAGGTGATTGGCATTATCTCAGCAATCAGATTATTCCGCAAATAATTGCCAGCAAGCGATCAGAGGAACCGATCCGAACGTGGAGTGCTGGATGTTCCTCTGGACAAGAAACCTATACTTTGGCGATGATGCTGGCTGAACTCCTTGGCTTAGAACAGTTTCGCCAACGGGTACAAATCTACGGCACAGATATAGACCAAGAGGCGTTGAATCAAGCTCGCCAAGGCAGTTACCTTAGTGATCAGGTCAGTAATGTTCCTGGCTCTTTACTAAACAAGTATTTTGAACGAGCTGATGACCGCTACGTTTTTCGTCGTGACTTACGCAGCTCCATCTTCTTCCGCCGTCACAATATGATTGAAGATCCTCCCCTACCTCGGATTGACCTACTGCTGTGTCGGAACACGCTGATTTATTTCAACTTAGAAGCGCAAACTAAAGTCTTGCTCCGCTTTCACTTTAGCCTTAAGGATAAGGGTTTTCTCTTTCTGGGCAAGAGTGAAATGGTAGCTAACCCAGACCTATTCAGTAGCATAAATCTGCATCATCGGATCTTTGTCAAGGTGCCTGGGGGTCATCGCAACCCACACCTATTAGTTAAGGCATTTCAGCGACCCCAATATGGTTCGGATAAGCTGTCCAGGCTAATGCCTGGACAGCTGTCGCCTTTTTTGGCTTGACACCTTATCGGGCAACTGCAAGATTTGAGACGGCTAACTCCTGCTTGATGGACTGCTCAACAATGTCCGCGGCTCGTTTCACTCCGCCTGCTGAGTGAAGCGATCGCTTGACCCTCAATGCATTATTTAAGTAAAAATCTTCTGTGAGTACCTGCTCAATCGTTGCTCGCAGCCTTGGGATGCTTAGGCTAGATAAAGGAATAACTTCCCCAGTACCCGTCCATTTGATTCGTGCTGCGTTTCCTGGCTGTTCATAAGTGATGGGGATAGCAATTAGAGGGACTCCATGACTGAGAGAATCAAGTACAGTGTTGAGACCCCCGTGGGTAATAGTTAAGCTAGCTTTGGCAATCACTTCCACCTGAGGAGCATACTCGACCACCAGTGGAGAACCAGGCAGTCTTTGAACTGCTTCTGGATTAATCTTACTCCCAAGAGGAATGACTAATTGCACGTCTAGTCCTTGGCAAGCGGCGGCGATGCACTCAAAAATTTCCAGCTTGGTGTTTTGCATACTTCCAAGGGAAGCGTAGATTAAGGGTTGCCCAGTTAATTGTTCAAAGGGAAAGGCAACCTGGCGCGGTGATGTATTGCGTAATGGTCCAGTGTAATGGAAGTGCTTTGGCAGATTGGCGCAGGGGAAATCAAACGCAGCAGACTGTTGGCTGATTTGGGCAAGTCGAGAACGGGAGGCATACAACCTGCGGTTGACTGGCAACTTCCACTTTTGGCGATACTCATTGAGGACTTGCAGAATTGGTTGACTACTGCGGTCTAATATGTAATAGGTAGCCTGATTGCGAAGACGCGCCCACCAGGTATTCTGGTAACTCCAAGGAGTGAAGAAGGGAGGAACGTCTGCGCTGCGGTGGATAGCTTGCGCATTGCATACACAGATGAATGGCATATTGAGGAGTTCGGCTACCGCTTCACCGGCTGGTTCCATTTGATCTACCAGCAATGCTTCAATTCCTGCCGCTTCAATAGCAGCGGGTGCATATTGGCAGATCATAGCGGTGATACGTTGGCAAAACTTAACTGAATAACGTAGCGCTTCTATACCGCTTAATTGACCTAACTGCGCTAAAATTTCAGCAAGTTCGCCTGGTCGATAGGTAGATTGCCCTATCGGGTAAAAGTTTAGCCCTTCTGAGAGGACATTCTGTTCTAGATCAGGGATTTGCAGGAAGGTAACGCGATGTCCACGCGATGGCGCGGAGCGCCCGCCCGAGGGCGATCGCAACTCTCTTCCCAAAGCTGCCATGGGATTTAAGTGACCAGAAAAAGGCGGGCAAATGACACCAAAGTGAGTCATAACTAGTCATTAGTAATTAGTCATTAGTAATTAGTCATTCTTCATCCAGTTGAGAATCACAAATTACGAGTTATTAAATACGAATTTTCTAGGGTTGAGGACGTAGGAAAAGAGATAGAGAAGCCTCAAGATGTTGGCAATGTTCACACTAAAGTTCTTTACCTACGTTAGGACATCCACAGGGGGGATTTAAAAAACATAAGGCTTTGTGGCTTTCTAGAAATCAACTGTGACTTGAAAAAAAATAGTAAATCTTGCAGTAGCATATCGTTCTTTAATGACGAGCATGGCTCTTACATAAGCTTGAGCAAATATTATTCAATCATTCAATTTAATTTATTGCTTTATTTATATAATTTTAAATTTTAAAAATTATAGTCTCATCCTAAAGGCTTGCTTACCCTACGCTTGAGGAATATTTTTGTATTAAGATATTTAGTATTTTAAAATACAACAGCTTGCAGTCTTACAGCAGTTTTGAATTGGTTAAAGCACAGGTTGCCTCTCGGGGACTTAAAACAGTGAACAGCTACCTACGCAGTGACGCCTGCGGGCTGGTGGGGGATTTAAACCCGCCCTCCGGGTATGCCTTCGGCACGTCTTCGACGAACGCCACTTGCTCTACTTGGGGAAACCCCAAGACCGCAGTGGCTCACCACCAACGCTTTCGGTCCAATTGGTGTGGTGTTTCCCCCAACGATGAAACTGATAACTGATAACTGATAACTGGTAACTGGTAACTGTTAAACCCACGCGCCTTCGTACCCAGTTGTACAAAACTCATACGGAATTCTGGTTGTCTTATTCTCATGAAATTCTGAGTTCTGACAACTGTGTTCTGCGTTCTTATGCTTATTAAACAATCTCAGCTTGCTTTGTCCTGATAGTTCTGAAAAAGCTTAAAAACCTTGCTGTCCAATGCAGTGGAGAGTTTTGAAGCAATAACACTTCTTGAAACCCAGTAAAAATCTTGTGGCAAACCAAGTTTCTGCCAAGCAACACTCTCTGTTGTGATGCTTAGGTTTTCAACCTCTTGCGCGACGAGAACCTTTCCAGAAATACGATGATGGGTAATACGATGTGAAAATTTGCTTGGTAGTTCAAATTGAAGATGTTGCAGAGATTGAAGAACTTTTTTGACTTGGGATGCTTCAATTGCCGGAATTAATGGGAAGCCGAAAGTGTTGGACAGAAATCCTTTTGTTCTGTTGGCGACAGCAAGTGTATCTGCTGTCTTTCTCCAAAACAGCAAAGCAAATAACTCGACATCCACCGCATCGTGCCGTGGTTTTTTGGGAGGACAAATTTCAATGCAATTGTGTGCAAAAGCTTGGCACTGTTCCTGTAATGGACACAAAAGGCATAGAGGTTTTGATTTACGACAGACAGTAGCCCCCAACTCCATCATAGCCTGGTTGAAATCCCCAGGACGAACGTCCGGAATCATTTGAGCAACATGAGTTTGAATAGCTGATTGTCCGGAAGAACTCCAGACATCATCAGATAAGGCTAGCAAACGACTGACAACCCGCACAACATTGCCATCGACGCAGGCGACTTTTTCGTTGAAGCAAATACTTGCAATGACAGACGCTGTGTAAGGACCGCAGCCGGGAATTTTCAGCCACTCATGGTATAATTGAGGAAAAGAACCATTAAGCTGTTCAACAATGAACTTAGCACCATTCTTTAAGTTACGGGCACGAGCGTAATAGCCCAAACCTGACCAGAGTTGGCGAAGTTTTTCCTCATCACAAGCTGCAAGGTCGTACACAGTGGGAAGGTGCTTGACAAATTCTGAGAATTTAGGCACAACCACAGCCAGAGTCGTTTGTTGACTCATCACCTCACACACCCAGGTGTGATAAATGTTTACTTTCTGACGCCAAGGCAGTGGTCTGTGATTATGGTCGTACCATGCAAGGAGTTTCTCTGCACATTTATTTATAGTCATTTTTTATACACGATTCCCTAAACAGACAAAATAACAGATACTTCAATACAAATCCTCATTAGGGATGGCTGCATAAGTTCTTAGCCTTAGTACCTATAACTTAAGTAGGTGTCATCTACGTTATATAGTTTTCCATCGCTATCAGGTTAAGGTTTTGGTATTGATCCCTTTAGGCATTAGTACCGATTCTTGTATAAATCACACTTAGTTTTCCTTCAGAGGTAAGTAAATTTTTTTTGCTTTCTAGCCCTTATCGCTTCTACCATGATCACTCATCATTGCAAGTCGGTTGATCTATCACTTGTTTCCACAGACCTACCAGTTTGGTCTGTTGTCGAAACCCCCGTGGTATTGTATCAAAAAGACCGCGATCGCTTCCTTTTAGTATTGACGACACCGTCTTTAAAAAATTGTGAAGTAGGGAACTTTTTCACTCCAGAGAATATATCTTCCCAAGAGCAAGGTCATGCTGATGTTCCCAGCAGTCCGCGAGTATTATGGTTAGAGATTTCTCCTTACCGAGTCATCATGACTATGCAAGGTAATGCTCAATTGAGTTACCGTCACTTGTGGGAACAGGGCGTTTCTGGTACAACTTGCTACTGGTTGCCAACTGATTCACAACAACAGACCAAACCTATTCGCTTGCGTAATTTTACTCGGAGCTTAACACTCAGCGGGCATCCTTTACCAGAGCATTTGCGGGTAGAATATGAATTGTGGGTGGGAGAACTCCAAGTGGGAAATTACATCCTGAATTTGAACATTAAACATTAAATCCAGTTATTTACCTGACTTTTCATGGCATCTTTTCAAGTGATGAGCCGTCTTCTTTATGAACACTCGGTTTCATACAAAGGATATCTCATCATTCCATTTGTTTTCGGTAAGGCTGATAATTACGAAATTTATTCGTACAAATTATTATCACAAATCGGTCATAAAAGCAAATTTCACAAAGTAGAAAATCCAGGGGGAATCTATGGCAGTACTATAGATAATATTATTGATATTGCCAAAGAACATATTGACCAACATTTAGAGTTTATTAGTCATGGAGATCATTTCAAGTCTCGCTATACTTACCGCGATAATCTGATTATCATCTTCCTAGAGGCTGATAAATATTTTTACGACCATTATCCGCCGGATTCATTAAACAATATTGCAGCCCCAAAGTTATTCCATTCAGAATACGAGTGCTTGCGTTGGATTAAACAAGGGATGGATGGGTTGCATATACGACACAAATAAATTGAACCTCTGCTTATTTCAAAGAAACCCTCATGCTTGCTGCCAGAAAGAATAAACGCGCTTATCACGAGATTTTTTCCATATTTATAGCGGTTCTTGCTTGAGTGGAATACAAATTTTGTGGGGTGGGATTGGTACCATTGGTGTCAACTTAAGCCAAAACCCTTCTAAAATCTCGTTTCCAGGTGGAACCTGGAAATGCGATTGGGGCGGCTCTGCCGCTCAATCGGCAGGCACAGAGAGCCTGCCAATTATATTCCCAGTTTCTGACTGGGAACAAGGGAATCTCTCAAAGCATTGTCCCAAAAAGGGCGCTTTCACCTTAAGTTAACACGTATGGATTGGTGTCCGCCCGGATATAGGACCGGGCTGTCCGGCGCATTCCACAAGAATCAAGACAAGAACTGTGTTCTTTTCAATTGAGAACCGTTATATTCTTTCTAACGGTACAAGACGAATATGAAACACGAGTGCAAATATCATAAATTATGAACACTATTAAACGCCTAGCTACTCTCAACCGGATTCGTCAACTCAGCCGTCTCATGGATACATCTTTACGTGTTCCAGGGACAGGGTTTCGCATTGGACTAGATCCAATTATTGGTTTAATTCCAGGCGCTGGTGATTTAATCAGTACAGCGTTTTCGGCTTATATCATCTTCTTAGCAACTCGCTTTGGCATACCACGTCAAGACTTAACCGAAATGATTTTCAACGTTGCTTTAGAATCAGTCGTTGGCACAGTGCCTTTAGTGGGTGATTTATTTGATGCTTTCTATAAGTCCAACATCCGCAATTTGGCTATTTTAGAGAAACATCTCATGGCAGTTGAACCAGAACTCGAAGAAGTTGCGTCTGAAGTTTACAACACTGAGGTTAGCGTTCGTTAAAGATGCAGCCAATTTGAGGCTGTAATATTAAGTCCGTTTAAATAATCATCATTACCAACGTCCGTAGCACCCCACCCCTAACCCCTCCCCATGAATCGGGGAGGGGCGGTTTTGGGGTAAGCCAAAGCCGGGGTGGGGACTTCCGCGATACCGTTAAGTGCGTGAGCCCAACGAGCCGCTCTTGCGAAGCATCGCCGCCATACCCAAACCCACCATTCAACAGCCAGCACCTATTTTTCCGGAATTGGCTAACGTGAAAGTGTTGATCACTCTATCACACTCTATCAATCACGAAAGGAGGAAGAATTATGACTGAGTTTCTAGCTGTCCGGGTCACCTTGAGTATCCCAACTCAACGGACACAAGGCGCAGAGATTCTCTTTCAGTCCTCCGTCTTACAGGAATGAAACCCAGAATTCCTCTGTGAGCCTTGTGCAAAACAAGTAGCACACATTGAGGAAACAGAAGTGAATTTAGATTGCTTAGGCTGGAGCGACTTTTTTGCTCACAGCTTTGAACCCTATCGTAAACAAGGATTTACTGTCGGTAGGGTAGCCATTGAACACAGAAATACATATATCCTTTACAGCGAACAGGGAGAACTATCAGCAGAAGTTACAGGCAAACTACGGTATCAGGCTGCTGAAACTAAAGATTTTCCTGCAGTAGGAGATTGGGTTGTCATCCGTGTTAGAGATTCTGAAGAACGAGCAACTATCCACAAAATTTTGCCTAGGAAAACTAAATTTTCCCGCCAGACAGCAGGCGCTAAAACAGAAGAACAAATTGTTGCAACCAACGTTGATACAGTCTTCTTAGTCTCAGGACTGGATAGAGACTTTAATGCCAGAAGAATTGAACGCTATCTCATTCTAGCTTGGGAGAGCGGTGCTAATCCAGTTATCGTCTTAAACAAGGCAGACTTGTGTGACAGCGTTGAACAGCGTTTAACTGAAGTGGAAGCAGTTGCCCTTGGTGTACCAATCGTAGTCTTAAGTGCCACCACTCATCAAGGATTGGATGGCTTAAAGCCCTACCTCCAACCAAAGCAAACGGTTGCTTTGTTGGGGTCGTCTGGCGTTGGTAAATCCACCATCACCAACCAAATCAAGGGAGCAACCGTTCAAGCCGTTCAACCAGTGCGACAGGGCGATAACCGAGGCAGACACACGACGACTCATCGAGAGTTAATTTTACTTCCGACTGGCGGCTTAATTATAGATACTCCAGGAATGCGAGAGATCCAAATTTGGGCAGGTGATGAAGGTTTGCAGGAAACGTTTGCAGACATCGAAATCCTGACACAGCAGTGTCGCTTCCGAAATTGTCAGCACAGCAATGAACCGGATTGTGCAGTGCAGCAGGCGTTGGAAGAGGGAAGACTCGACTACTCAAGGTTTTTGAGCTACCAAAAACTGCAAAAAGAACTCAACTACCTTGCTCGCAAACAAGACCAGAGTGCGAATCTAGCTGAGAAAGAACGATGGAAGAAGATCCATAAAGCAATGCGAAATCACAACAAGCGTTAAAACACAACGTTGCAAGAAACCCGTCTCAACTTTTTAGTGTTTTGTCTGCGTAGAGGCTACACGCTTGCACTTTTTTGGACTGACGATCGCTTAAAGGGCAGTGTTCTTTGGGCGATCGCCGCAGACGGGCACAGGCATTGCCAATCGCACGGATCGCAGTGCCGCTCATGCGATCGCCGCAGAGGGGCACAGGCATTGCCAATCGCACGGATCGCAGTGCTGCTCATGCGATCGCCACCATCATTTCTATCAACAGGTTTGGTTGCATAGTGAACAAGAAATATTGCTGACGCCTAATCTAGCGTCAGCAACAACTTTAGCCGTCCACAATGGAAAAGTGCTGACGCCTTATTAAGCGTCAGCAACAACTTTAGCCGTCCCTAATGGAAACACACCTACTAAATTAGCTGCAAAAAATGAAGAAATTCTGAGGATTTCAAAATTCAGAACAGAAGGTATTGCTAGAGTTGGACAAAGTTAATGAGCACCATTTATAAGAGACAAAAATTCTTTGAAAAAAGGTTAATACATTACAAAGAAAGCTAACACGTTTTGAACGTGAAATGCTATGGTAACCAAAATTGAGGCAAGATAGATTTGCCAATTTGACGCGCAGTTTTGTTAACAACTCTTCCCAATTGAATGTGTGCCTCATCTGCTTGCACAGGTAGAATATTGACTGGCGTACCCTCTCCAAAAGAAGAAATCACTAAATTCGCTGCTTCCAAACCAGTAACATAAGCCTTTTCTTGTGACCATGAACCGTGACGGTTTACAATCCAATCACCACTCATAAATACATTCTTAAAACTTGTTTTTGCTGGTAACATAGAACGATAGCTACCAGGAGCAAAGTGAGACACAGCTTGGGGTAGACGAATGACACTGCTGTCAATGACCTTAGCTTGCCGAAATTCGGGTACGCAAGTTGCTAAATAACGCTGAACTATCGGAAC
The DNA here is from genome assembly GCF_963872035.1 of Scytonema sp. HK-05. Classification (NCBI taxonomy): domain Bacteria; kingdom Bacillati; phylum Cyanobacteriota; class Cyanophyceae; order Nostocales; family Scytonemataceae; genus Scytonema; species Scytonema sp. HK-05. The sequence goes on along the minus strand of NZ_CAWMYC010000135.1, from coordinate 1,915 downwards.
AATTTCCTCATTTTCTAAGGAAAGAAACTGATTAGCGTGATAAAAATCAGCTTCAACAACTGTCCCAGCTTCGTTACGGTATTCATCATGTAATGTATTCAAATCAAAAAATGTCCAGCCTGTGGTTGTATCAAACCCAAAGCAAGCATTAGAAGGAAGGGGAATATGAATCTTCCGGTCAAACCATAGCCGAGTTGCTAAAACATCAATCGCTCCCAAATTGCTCAGATTGCGAAATTCCTGACGGCTTTGCAAGCTAGGGCTACTTGATAAAATCTTTTTCATGCCAGTGATACCAACAGCAAAAATTACTGCATCAGCATCAAACACTTCATCACCACAAACAACCCCTGTTGCCCGATTATCGCTATCAACAATTAAGTCAGTGACTCGGCGGTTTGCTAGCACCTTTGCCCCAGCTTTTTCAATATGTTCCACCCAAGGGCGAAAGATTTTTTCTCCTACAGTTCCGCGACACCAAACCACATCAAAATCAGGTTGATGCGCCAGAATAAAATAGTAAAGCATTCCTAAAGCTGCCGCAGCCGAACACTGTTCCCCAGGGGCAAACAAGCCCACCAACAGCATTGGTTCAAAAGATTCGCGGTAAAGTCGTGCAGAAACGCCAAAATCTTTGAACAATTCACGGGCGGTGACAAAATCATAACGTCGCCAAGCTTCATCGGAATTATCAAAATCAATAACGGCGTAAAGTAAAGGCAGGGCGCTGAGGCGATCAATTAATGGCAAACGCTTAAACTGCGTATACAGAAAAGTTCCTAGAGGCGTCGGGAGTTGCGGTAAGTTCTGAAAAATCGGTGATTCAACTTCTAACCCCGCGGGAGAATATTGCGATGAACGAGTCCAAGTTGTAAACGGATTAATTCCCAGTTCATTGATCAGCGAAAAGATATTGGTGTAAGGATACCAGAAGCCATGAATACCCGCTTCTACTGAACGTCCTGCGGCTGTTTTCCAACCAGCCACCAGTCCACCAGGATAGGAACCAGCTTCTAGAAGTGTCACGTCGTACCCTTGTTTTGCCAAGTGGTAGGTTGCACCTAAACCAGCCCAACCAGCACCAACAACCACCACTCGCTTGCCTTGTGACACTTCTGACATACCAGCCTCCAATGTTTATTCCACCATCAAATTTAAAACATTTGGTGTAAAGATACTATTTAACCATAAAGGCACCCAGAGATGAAAATTTTACTAGGAGGGTAACTGAGATCTTGCATGCTTTTGCAACGCCTGAGGAGGCTCAGCCTCCAAACCCTCGTTACCAGGTTCAACCTGGTAACGAGATATTAGAGCCTCTGGCTCTTGTTGAGAATGGTGCAAGATCTCAGGTAAGGCTGTAGGGGAGAATAATTCAGCCACACCCTTATATCTCAATACGGTTCAGTTAGAGCTAAAAACAGCAAGGCATGCGTAGATTGGGGAGCCAGCGCGAATGACGGCTTTCCCGACAGCAGGCGACTGGCGTTTGAGGAACGAAACCCAACATTATCACGGCTTTGTTGGGTAGAGCGATCGCTCTACCCAACCTACAATTATCCTTAACTGAACCGTATTCCCTTATATCTAGCGTTGATGTGCAAAGGTAGGTGAGTTTATTCACCGGAATGCGCGCCCGCTTTAAAACCCTTATTTTCTGCCCCCTCCTCGCTTGCGGTGAGACCAGTGCTGCAGGAGGGTTTCCCTCCGCAGGCAACTGGCGTTCGCCTTTGGCGTGCGCTTTGCGCATACCCGAAGGGGGAGGGGGTTGGGGGGTGGGGTGCATTCCGGTGAGCTTACTAAGACTACTTGCGGTTAACATGGACTTCAGAGTAGAACCGACAACATATTTAACTATGTGTCACTAACCCCAGCTATCGCGGCGTGGGGCTTGAAAGCGGAAGATTCACCACCT
>NZ_CAWMYC010000134.1:0-59593 GCF_963872035.1 Scytonema sp. HK-05 | reverse complement strand
GGCTTATCCCCATAAATGGAATTTAGGGGCTTGCGCCCTCCGATTTGCGGTCAAAAAAACAAAATGGTCAAGAGGGGTCAAACCCCCTGACCATTGATTAACCAAGTTTTACAACACACAACCACACACAATTTAGTGGGGTCTTTTACCATGTTAAACAATCTTGCGGTTTTGGTCTAGATTTTTACTGCCACTACCAGCTATTGACATTTTTCTTATTGATAGTTATTTGCATATAGCAATCCTAAATGATTGGTGAAAAACAAGATCCCCGACAACTCTTACGAAGTCGGGGATCTGAAGGGTAGTCAATTTTCATAAATGTGCGGAGGATTGCTATAACAGAGAATTGAGAGGACTAAGTCTGAAATGAGGCATTATTATTAGATGTGTCTATCGGTGTAAATTCTCATGCAACAGCTATTTCCTGGAGAAGTGTTCGCCAACACTGCTGATTTTGACACTGGTATTCGCCAGCTGTTGCCGCGATATGATGAAATACTTTTAGTCATCACGCGCTGTCTACCTTTTACAAGTCGTCGCATCTTGGAACTAGGCTGCGGTACAGGTGAACTCAGTCTAAGGATACTCAACCGTTGCCCAGATGCCCAAGTCGTTGCCATAGACTACTCACCCCGAATGCTGCAATTTGCCCAAGCTAAAATCACAGCAGCTGGATATCAACAAAGGTGGACTGGTCTAGAAGTGGACTTTGGCGAGTGGGCAAATCATCCAGAGAAAATAGGCATTCGTCAGGAATTTGATGCCTGTGTGTCATCCTTGGCAATTCATCATCTTCAGGATGAAATGAAATTAAAATTATTTCAGCGAATTCGTGAAAGTCTTTGTGAGGGCGGTTGTTTTTGGAATGCAGACCCCATTCTGCCGGAGTCACCCATTTTAGCAGAAGTTTACAAGGCAGTACGAGAGGAATGGGCAGCCCAACAGGGAACAACCCTCACAGAGATTCGTGCTAAAACTGGCACTACCAGTACTTACGGGCACTCTAGTCAAGACCAGCTTGCTACATTAGATGCTCATTTGCAGATGCTGACAAAAGCTGGTTTTGAGACGGTAGCAGTTCCTTGGAAGTACTACGGTTTGGCGGTGTTTGGTGGTTGGGTGTAGACAGACATGGAAATGCGGAACACTTGCTTTAATGATTCCCCGCATTACCGCGTCCCCGTGTCCCTCGTCAGTGTTAACCCGTCAATTTTAACTTGGCGAACTACTATGCATTTGTTTATTCAACAAAGCCCACGGTATTTAAAGTTATTTATTTAACTTCTTAATCCACTTTTTTACATCTCCAAACTCGCTGTATTTAGGTGACACTTCCTTGAGCATTTTGACTGCTTCTGCTTTCTGACCAGATGAAGCCAATACTTCTATGGCATACTTATGCTTCAGTCTACTCAAACGCTGCTCACCTTGCTCGTCTAGCCGAACTCCTTGTTTGTTTTTCAGTGTTTGAAGTTCATTTAAGGAGTCTCTGAGAACAGAACCATCCTTCGTTTTTTGAAATTCAATGATAGTCGCCTCAGCTTGAGAGATCAGGTTAGGTGGAGTTGATTCAACAGGTTGATTATCAACCTGTGCTTGAGCAACAACAGTCGTGGAATGATTCTTTGTAAAGAAGCCAGTTCCTAACAAGGTAACCACTGCAACACACGCAACTGCTATGCTGAGAGCCACAGGGCTGAAAAACCGATTTTTTTGGGGTTTTAAGGTAGAAGATTGATCAGCTTGCTGAGAATTCTGATGGCTTTTCCTTGGTTGCTCTGCGGCTGCACTTTTTAGTCTGGGTTGTTCCGCAACTTGTTCTATGCGCCGTGGTTGTTTTTCCTCTTTTCCTACTACATGATTGCGCCGATTGCCATTGTGCCCACCTGAAGCTGTGAATGGTTCTTTTGGGAACTGTTTCATCCGCTGGTATGTGTCGTGCACGGCTTGAGGAACCTTGTTTTGGTAATAGAGGTTGTGAAACCACTCAGCAATATCCTTGGCAGTAAGATAGCAGAAATTAGGCAACCCCGACTGTTTGACTAGAGCCTGCATAGTCGCATCATAGGTGACAAGTATGACCGCAGAATTTGGATTCTCAGCCGCCAATCTGTAAGCACAAGCCAGAATCTGTCTATCTTTCGGATTGTCTAGGGGAATTTTACGATTATCTTCCGTGGGTTGGGTTTTGTAGTGACCTCCTTTACTTTGAAACTCAAGAAATGCCCTAGCTCTGGCTTGGTCTTTCGAGTTTTTGTAATCCTGAGCAAACTTACTTATTTCTGCATAGGTGGCTCCTGGGATGTAGCATTCTCCCAGCTGCTCGTTATTACGCCAAACTTGAACTCGATTTGACTCATCGGCGCTCAACAGAGCAATCGTATCAAAAACTAATAAATGCTTGTATTTCGATTTTTGATTCCCAAAGGACAGGTTACTCATTAGAAATTCTCCAGTAGAATAGGCTTGTGAGAAAGCATTTTTTAAGTGATACAAATTTAAGATTTAAGAGTTATTGATGATATTTAGCGGCAATTACCTGAAATGTCATTTTTTAGGGTTTGAATACGGTGTTGCAGTTGACGCCACTGTTCCCTTTCTAGGCGAGTGATACGTTCTAAGTCGCATCCTTGTTTCAGCAAAGCCCCAGCACGAGCAAAGTTACGGTCTTGTACTTCTAATTCAGCAAGATCCACACAGGCTCTCAGATTTATCTTCTGCTTCAGAGAGTTTTCAAAACACTTGCGGGCTTCTGTTCGGTTCTTCAGAGCATCTCGCCAAAAGCAGCCAAACTCGTACCAAAAGTGACCTGCTTGCTGCTTGTCCAATGCAATCGCCTGTTGAAAGCTATAGATAGCTTCATTGTTGAATTTCTTACCTTTTTCTTGATAACACTCAGCCATATACAAGTGAGCAAGAGCGTGGTTGGGATTATCAGCTAGGACATACCCGAGATACTTAATTGCTTCGTTCGGTTTGGAAGGCTGGCGTATGATTAAGAGACGGGCATAATTTAAATGGGCATATTGAATGGTTTGATTAATTTGCTGGATATCTGATGCCTGCTTTTTAAGCCGCAATTTTGCTGCATTCAAGACTTGTAGATAAATTTGTTCTGCTTTGTCTAAGTCATTTTTATAATCTCTAAATACATTAGCAGCATTAATAAATAATACCCAATAATATATAGGTAAATTGAATGTTTTTTGGATAACAAAATCTGCTAATAGGTCGCAGTGTTTATCGTTTAAATACTCCCTAAATGAGCCAAACATACTAAATAAAATGTTTTGATGTTCTAGGGTTTTTGGGTTATAATCTAGAGTAATATTAATAAATTTTTGCAGTAAAGCAATCAACTCAGTCCTCAGCTTGGCATCTTCACGAAGAGCAGATTGAAATGCTTGCTGATGCTTTTGCAGCCAAGTGGTGGTTTCGGCGATCGCCGAACGCTTTTGTTCGACTGTCCCACACTTCTCAATCAGAATTAGGTATCTGGTGCGAACGCTCTTATCCTCTGGATGCTTTTGCAGCCAAACGGTAGTTTCGGCGATCACCGAACGCTGCTGTTCTGCTGTCCCATACTGCTTAATCAGTCCCAGGTATTTGCCGCGAATGATTGTATCGTCTGGTTGCTTTTGCAGCAGTGCTTCATATATCTTTATCCAAATAGACCACTCAGGAGACTGATCCTTTGGTTTGAGAGCTTGAATTTGGGTTGGATAGTCCTGCAAAACTTTACGAACCAAACTATCTTCACCATTGATAGCCAAGTTTCTCAACCCATAAGATGCCCAGCGCTGGTGGGTTTCTTTAGTTGCGTCTAAAACCTGAATTGCTGCTGTCAAATATTTTTCTAAGGAGTTGGGGGGATAACCCTGCATTGCTTTTTGGGGATTCAGTTTGTCACTCGTCCCCAACCGCTCAAACCTACCCTGAATAACCAAGTCCTTTAATTCTTTGTTGAGAGCATCATCAACGACCTTCTGAACCGCTTTTTTAGAATATTCTGGTAAACAGAGCGGCAGAATTTCAGCAGGTGTGGCGATATTATACTGGCAGAAGCTGCAAATAACCCCAAAAACTTGATAAACTGGATATTCCTGACTTCTGGGCAAGGCTTTGATAACATCGGCAATATTTTTTTCCTTGGGTAACACCTCAGGTGCTGGTGTTTGAGGACTTTTCTGCGTGCTAGGACTTACAGGGGATGTAACCACTGGGGGACGTTCCAGTTGGGAAGAGCGAGTCCTCATGTTCCCCGGTTCGCTTGAAGCGGGCGAATTTTGTTTATTGTTTGTCTGTGTTTGAGCAGGGTTGTTTTCTAAACTCCTTCCGACAACCGTACTCCTCTGCTCAAGAATACCGGGAGTATTTGTTGCACGACATAGCTGTTGCCAAGTTGGGGGTACTTGAGTTGGCAACTGGTAAATCACCGGCAACCAAGTGGCATTGGGAGCTTCAAATTCTAAGCCTTCCAGTCTCTCCCTTGCTTTTCGCACAGCTAGGTAGAGAGACTTGCCACCTGAAAATTCTGTGAGAAAGTACTTTAAAAATGCTTGGGCTACTTTATCGGGCACAGGCTCCCGCATGACAATAATTTGGGGAATATGTAATTCAGCCAAGTTCCGAGCCAAGCCCAACCCATCACAGGAGTTGAAAATAGCTAGCTGCAAACCTCGTTCCAAGGCTGTTTTCAGGGCACGCTTTAACTGGCTAATTTGTAATTGGTCAGTTTTGTTGATATTGATATAACCCCTTTCGGCATTGTCGTCACTGGAACTATGCCCAGCAAAAAACAGAATGTCCCAGCCCTGTTCATCCCACAGACAATCATGTAATTTTTTAGGTTGTGGTTCTGCCAGAAGTACGGTTTCTGCATCGGGTAACAACTGTTTTAGTAACTGTTCGTCTCTGTTGACATCAATTCCGTCACTATCGCCTAAAACAGCTAAAATTCTGACTTTATTTCTTTTAGTTGTTGATAGAAGTGGTGGCTGATAGTACTCTGGCGTACTCAAAGCAACTTCAGCTTTAGTGTACAAGTATAGAAAAGTATCAAAAAATAAATGCCAAGGCAACCGTCGCAAATTGCTATCTTCGGTTTGAATCAGCAAGCGAATTTCATCAGATTTATTGAGATCTCCATACAATGTCTCTCTAATTTTGGCAAACTGCGGGTAGTCGAACCAAACCTTCATGCTATTTTCCAATGCTTTACCAGAAATCTCGCATTGTTGAGGATTTCTACTAGTTCTTCCTTGTTGGATAGGCTTAGCTCGACGACGTATATCTAGCTCGCGATAAGCGCTCCGCCAATTTTCGTGGTGTTTGGCGACTTCTAGAGATTCAGGTAATGTCCCTATGACACGCGCTAAACGGATACCGTTATCGTTGTCAATCTCAAGAGTGACAGCAAAATCCTGCTGAAATTCTGCTTTTCTCAGTTCTAGAACAACTTTCTTTGCCACTATTGCCTCCTGTCAACCTGAATTCAGTCAAACTTCAAAATCTTGAGTGAAGCTGGCATCACCTAAAGCAACTTGGATAGTGAAACTTTCTCCAGGTTCAAATTCCGGAATCACCGCTTCAATTAACTCTCTGTCGCTGCCAGCTTGGTCTTCGTATACTTCTGATAGAGTGATTAAGATGAGTTTCAGATCCTCTGGCAAATAAATTTCATCGCTGGTAGGCTCCAATTGCACCCGGATGCTGATTTTCTCTTCCTCTTCTGGTCTGCTTTCGATGGTCAGCAGCACAGTCTGACCATCCAGCGTAATTTCTTGGCTGTGTATATCTTGCCATCTGTCAGCGCTGGTTGACCTGAAAGCCAACCTTGCTTCTAGCGTAGTATCTAACAAGGTGTCCACAGCATCTCCAATAGAGCCAAGAACCTGCTGCAACTGTCTCAGGTTGACGCGCCTTGTAGGTTCTGATTGAGAAGTGGTTGCTGACGCTAGTTTATGCACCAGTGTGAGATACTGTTCGCGTACATACTGATCCTGCGGATGCGATCGCAGCCATATAGTGGTTTGGGCAACCGCCCACTGCTGCTGTTCTCTTGTCCCCACCTTCCCAACCAGTGCCAGGTATTGTTCGCGTACATACCTATCCTCTGGATGGGATTCTAGCCAAATTGCGGTTTCGGCGATCGCCTCCTGGTGCTGTTGTCGCGTCCCCACTTTCCCAACCAGTACCAGGTACTGTTCGCGCACGTATACATCCTGTGGATGAGATTTCAGCCAGTCATTAGTTTGGGCAAGTGCTTCCTGCTGCTGTTGGCTTGTCCCGACTTTGCCTATTAATATCAGGTATTTTTCCCGAACCGTTGCCGTCTCTAAATGGGATGCTAGCCATGAGGCGGTTTGTCTAATAGCTTCTTGCTGTTGTTCTAAAGTGCCTTGGGAGTCAACTAGAGTGAGGTACTGAGTCCGAACCGCCATAGCATCCGGATGGTTTTGCACCCAACTGGCTACCCTTTCAATAGCTTCCTGTTGCTGTTGTGGAGTCAAGGGAGTGTAGCTGACGTTTTCCTGACTTGCCATCTGTGGGAGTTCGTTATTTGTTTCGTTCAATAAATCTTCTTCTTCACCCCTGGTTTGGAGCCAATTATCATCCCCACCTTCAACATTTACATAGTCAGTACCAAGAGATAGTTTGTCCCGCTGCAATCTTTGAGCCACTTGGAGAGCTTGCATGGCTTTTTCTATAATATTTTTGCTTGAGTTTGTACTTCCGTTATTCATAACTTTTTTAAAAAGAGTAATAAATATTTATTAATTTATAAAAATTTAATTTTATTTTATAGATACTTGTTTATATTCTCCTGTCTTGATACCATCAGTACCCGACAGTATATTAGCTACTAGCGAATTAATGTAGCTCGCTACGCGGGGATTATAACTAGCAAACAGTCCTCGTTTGATTTCCCAATAAACAAGCGTCTCTTGCCAACATTGCAACTTATTGTGAGTATGTTTATCAGAACTTTGAGTAAGTTGAACGCACAGAGGATTCGCTTTGCTCGCAACTATCATTAAGTCCGTTGCCATTGCTTTATCAGCAACCATTTTATTTAAAACATCAGCACCTTGATACTTGCTGTCTTTACCTTCTTCCCGACCTTTAATAATATTGCTACTAATTTGTCTAATTACATTGGCATCATTTTGTTGGCACATTCCGCGAATAAAATATTCTTTCCATTTTTCAAACTTTTTGTCGTGCTTATGAAACCAATTACGAAACATATACAAATACCAATATCTATAGATAGGCTGTAACAAGCCTGCAAGAATTTGCTGATCTTCTGGAGAAGCCTGACGATAACAAAGCCAAAACTCAGCATCTGCCAGTATCTCTTCTAGACCTTTGATTAAATACTTTCTGCTTGCCAAATCTCCGGCTTTCATTTTTATTATTGGTTGCTGAATTGCTCGTAACCTACTTGCTAAATTAGGTTCTACCCTAGACGCTATATCAATTAGTTCCTTGAGTTTCTGCCTAAGCTGTTTGGCTTTTAAAAGTTGTTCTTCCATAAGTAATTCACAATTGAGAAGGAAAACAAGAGATAATTGTAGCTAAAATTATAAGTATATTACTGTTGTTTAGAAAGGACTTGTATAAATAAGTCTTTAAGTACCTATCAATTTATAGTACAATATTGTAACTGAGTGATGTAAAACTATACTGATACCACTAGTGTCACTTTGTGGCAATAAACACATTTTCGCCTAAATTGGTCAATGTTAGAGCGATCACGCTCTAGCTGATATTCAAAGTGAGAGTGCTCGAAACTATTAGATATACAAGGGCTGGACATTACTTTCCGGAAAGTTTACCTATTTTGTCCCTGCTTTTTCTACTTTCTCCTTTTTCCTGCTGCTTCAGATTGCCCTCACCTCACTGAGAATGGCTATGGTTGTCTGTTTCTTGTTGCAATTAATGCACGTTTTATAAATATCTGTAGAATCTACAGTTATACATTTACCAATAGGAGTGATTTATGTCATATAATATACTGTAACAAATCACGTTTGCAAAGATTTTGACTGCATATAATCAATAAAAATCAGTATTTTTACTGCTTTATCCGGATATATGCTCAAGCTTTTGCATAGTAGTTGTGTGCTTCTACTCAAAAGCAGTCACCCCAGAGCCAACCTGCTGAATGAGCAATAGGTGCATGGTTCGTAAAACACAATTTATAAGCTTAACCAACTTAAATCAAGGATTAGTAGCATGACAACCTTGAGAAATCATCTAAAGACTTCCCGACTTTTAGTTGATACAAGTAGTCTCATGCATTCCGATGCAGAAAAGGTGTTTTTAGGAGAGGTAAAACAGGCTCTCATAGAGTCTGGAAGCCAACTGCTTGTGCTTCAGGTTGTCATAGATGAGTTAAAGCGGCTTGGCTCCAATCAAGATATAGAAAGAAGAAAATTAGCTGAAAAAGGATATGAAATTTTATTAAAGCTTCACAGTAGTAAGCTTGTTGAATTGCGAGGGGGAGAGCCAAATAAATTTGTTGACAATATGTTTCAGCAAGTCTTTATGCACCATCGCGTAAATGCTCCACTCTCATTGATTACCCAAGATGTTTCCTTAATGGTAGATATTCTAGAGCTACAAACAAGTAACTCTGTTCAAGGTATAAAGCCCATTGCAGTTTGGGAAATTCAAAATGGTAGTCTTGTAGAAGTTGATGCTCAAGATGTTAAGGCTCGTCTTCAAAGACAGATAAAGCGAAAACAAATAGATGCGGTATGCAATATAAATCCAGATCCAACACCACTTAATGCGCGAGTGGAAGTATCTGTAGGTTCTCAACTAAATCATAGTCGAGGATATTGTGTTTTAGAAAGAGAGATTGGCTCTGGTGGTGAAGGTAAGGTTTTTGCCACATCAATTAGCGGCACAGTTGCCAAAATTTATAAGCCTGAAAAACTCACAAAAGGACTATATACTAAACTTCAGTGCATGTTAGCTAGGGGACTTGATGTGTCAGGTGATGGAAGAGGTATTTGCTGGCCTCTAGATATACTGACCGATGAAGATGGAGTCTTTCGTGGCTATTTGATGCGCGAAGCCTTGGGAACAGATTTAGGTTCGTGTGTATTTATTAGACCTGAATTAGAAAAACACTTCCCTTACTGGAAAAGACGAAATTTGGTAACTCTTTGTATTAACTTACTGAAGAAAATCAAAATCCTTCACGATAATGACATTATTATTGGTGATATTAATCCTTACAATATCCGCGTTGAAGATGAAAATAACATATTTTTTGTAGACACTGATAGTTATCAAATCGGTAACTATCCATGTCCGGTGGGATTTACTTACACCACACCGCCAGAACTACAGAATGTGGATTTTGCAAAAGTATTTCGTACTTATGAACACGAAGCATTTGCGATCGCCACCATGCTGTTCATGATTCTCCATGCAGGAAAACAGCCTTACGCCCAACTTGGAGGAGGAACAATTATTGAAAATATTCGCAATATGCGATTTCCTTATCCATTAGGAGAAAGGGCTGAAAGAACAGCTCCAGAGGGACCGTGGAAGTACATTTGGAGTAATTTAACTTACAAGGTGAAAGAAGCTTTCTATGAAACATTCCATGAATCTTGTCAAGGGCAAAAGCGAAGAAATGTAGATATTTGGATATCTCTTCTCAAAGCGTATGCAAATGACCTTGATAAGAATTACGTTTTAAACGAACTTTTCCCTGATTCGTATAAACAAATCAGTCCACATGCAGAAGAAAGCAGAAGAAAAATTCGGTTGAGAAGAAGAACTAGAACTCAAGGAAATAATAACCATGCAGAGCAAATACAAAATATTAGACCAGGATTTGATTCATAATCCCACTCCGCGTGTAGCAGTTTGCCTTTGTCTTGATATCAGCCCTTCAATGGGAATTTATACCTCATCGGGTATACCTATTGATGAACTCAATCAGGGAGTTGCCACTTTTTACAATGCCATCCAGAATGATGCACGGGCGAGATATGCTGTAGAAGTAGCAATTGTTGCCTTCTCAAGTAATGCCAGCGTTGTACGTGATTTTGGCTCCATTCTGGATGCAGTTCCTCCTCGTCTTCAAAGTTGCAATACTGGAGGAACAAGCATCGGAACGGCAATGGCAACTTGTTTAAAACTTTTAGAAGACCGCAAGCAGCAATATAAAGACACAGGTGTTGATTATTATCAGCCTTGGCTAGTTTTAATTACTGACGGTACTCCGACTGACGACACGCATATTTCTGCTGCTTTGGATGTTGCTGAGCAAGTTAGAAAGAAACAATTAACCGTCATTCCTATTAGTGTTGGAGTCGGCGTAGATAGTCAAGTTCTTGCTAGCTTTTCTCCCAAAATAGCCCCCTTAAAACTTAAAGGCTTAGAATTTGACAAGTTTTTTCAATGGTTGAGTGCAAGTGTTTGTCAAGTCTCTATGAGTAGACTTGATGAGGATTTTCAACAAGATATGGAAGCAGCAAAAAGCTGGTATGACCCACTATGATAATGATAAAAGCTATGGAGTCAGCATTTGAAGCCATAAACTGGAAAGCTGCCCATGCTTCGGTTGCAGGGAGCAAGCATAATAAGGCTGGTGTTCCCTGCCAAGATGCATCTGCAATTCAAATTAATCAGGCAAAAGATGCTCTTGCAGCTTGTGTATGTGATGGTGCAGGTAGCGCCCGCCTTTCTCATTTGGGCGCTCAAGCTGTGGCTAATGCAGTAACTCAACTTCTCTGTGAGAAAGCTAACGAGTTCATCAGTAAAACCCTTACTGAAGAAGATATTGTGAATACTGCTCGTGCAGTAATTGATCAACAAGTAAAAACTCATGGAGGTAAAGCCAAAGACTATGCATGTACAATCGTGGCTTTGCTTGTTACTAACGAGAAAGTCGTCACAGTTCATTTAGGAGATGGAGTGATTGCTATGGTGGAGGATGGCTCACCAAGAGTGCTATCTCCTCCAGATAATGGTGAGTTTGCAAACGAGACTTTTTTCGTAACCTCCTCTTCTGCTCTACACAGAATGCGAGTGAATGTTCTTCCAATCACCTCACTCGTCAAGTCTTTTGTATTAATGTCTGATGGTGCGCAAGCCTCTCTATATGATAAGAAAAATAATATTGTTTCTTCTGTCGTCGAGCAGATGGCAAGCTGGCTTGATGATGCGCCTGCTGAAGAAGTCAATCTTGGTATGCAATCGGCAATTCAAAATTCTCTCATACCTAGGACTGATGATGACTGCACGGTCGCTGTCATTCGTCGCGGCATATTTATTCAACCATACTCATGTCCTATTTGTAGAGCATCAGAATCTCTACGTGGCTTTGGTGGTAAAACCAAGTTTAAAATTCGCTGTGAGTCCTGCGGACACATCCAACTATTTAAGGCAGAAACACGTCGAGCATATCCTATACACGTCCGAAATTGGGTAAGGTATCTAGCCTGTAACAAGAATAAAGATCCAAAACAGATTCGTAAAATAACAAGTATTTCAGTAGATACTGTTCGCAGGTGGATAAGAGAAGGTTAGGTTATAAAAAATCTTCATATTCTAGTTATCCTGATTTTGGGAAACATATCTGTTCGTAAGTAATGAGCAATCAAACAAGAACTTGAGTCAAGCTTATAATGTTTAAAACGTGCTCGTTTGAGCTACTACCCTATGTCAGACAAAGGAAGAGGTAGAAGCCAGCCCTTGTATAAACACGGTACTACTTTTCATTTTTTAAAATTTATTAAGATACATAATCAAATTTCTAGTAACAAAACACTAATAAATCACACCATTACCTCTCAAGAGGAACTATGATGTAAAGCCGTTGGGTCTATGAAGGAGAAGCGACTCATTAACGCAACGGTTTGCTGATTGTACTTGCGACATCAAGGTGCTAGGAGTACTCTGAAAGTACCCTTACAGGGTACTGCTTGTCTTAACAGACAAATCTGAAAATAGAAGGTAGAAAATACCGGGTGTTTGTCGTTTGCAGTCATTCTCTGCTTTTTGTTATGAAGAGTAAGAGCGACTGTTTTTCATCACTTATCTGAAAAAGGAGAACATCTTTAAGATGGCTCGAAAAAAGAAAAAATCTGTTGGGTTTGAATGTGACCATCAAATTTACTCCAGATGCCCTATCTGTTGTATTCTGCCACCCCATATACTCGAACATGTCGCAGTGAATGGTAACGAAGAGCAGCGTGAGTGGGCGTTTCGCACATTAAATGTCTCAGCACAATTTCGCGGACGGCGGAATATCATAGGTGCCGTCAATTTTGCGGTTTCCCCTGGTCAGAAGCGCCGTACCATTTTTGATGGTAAAAATAGTGAAGAACTCCCTGGCGTACTTGTGCGTGGAGAAGGCGATCCCCCCAGCAAAGATGAGGCGGTGAACGAAGCCTATGATGGGGCTGGCGCAACTTATGACTTGTTTAAAGAGGTTTTTGAGCGCAATTCTATTGATGACAAGGGACTGCGTTTAGACTCTACCGTGCATCACAGTGTGAAATATGACAACGCCTTTTGGAATGGCGACCAGATGGTTTATGGTGATGGCGATGGAGATCTGTTTCAACGCTTTACCAAGTCAATAGATGTGATTGGGCATGAGTTAACTCATGGGGTTACTCAGTATGAAGCCGGTCTCATCTATTTTGGAGAATCTGGGGCACTTAATGAGTCATTCTCTGATGTTTTCGGCTCTCTAGTTAAACAGCGAGTCAAAAAACAAACTGCGGATCAGGCAGACTGGATCATTGGAGAAGGTCTATTTACACCTAAGGTCAAAGGCGTGGGTGTTCGCTCAATGAAAGCGCCAGGAACAGCATACGATGACCCAGCGTTGGGTAAAGACCCGCAGCCAGCCCATATGAAAAACATCTACAAGGGTACTCAAGATAACGGTGGTGTCCATATCAACTCAGGTATCCCCAATCAAGCCTTTTACCTAGCGGCGGTAGAGATTGGCGGCTTTGCTTGGGAAAAAGCTGGAAAAATATGGTACATAACTTTACGCGATCGCCTGCGCTCTAAAGCCAATTTCAAACAAGCTGCCAATACAACTATCCAAGTGGCTGGAGAACTGTACGGTCAAGGAAGTAAAGAACAAAAAGCAGTGCAGAACGCTTGGCAAAAGGTAGGAGTTCTTTAAAATTATGAATGATGGATGAATTATGAAACTTTTAACGTCTCATAATTCATCATTGAGTGTTGTTGGTTCTTGCTAAACTGGGAGATATTATATTATCCTCCCAGTTTTTACTATTTCTTGCAAAAAATGGCAAGACGGAGAGCAAGAAAATGCGGATATCATTTGAACGCACGGGTGGTTTTGCTGGGATAAGCAGCAGAAAAACTGTCGATACAGCAGACATTCCGGCAAATGAAGCCGACCAACTCCCCCAATTGGTACAAGCCTCAGATTTTTTCAATTTACCCGAAAAAATCACAGCTTCTACGGCTCAGGCTGACCGTTTTCAGTACAGGTTAACGGTAGAAGACGAGGGGAGAAAACACACAGTCACCGTGAGTGAGGCTGCTCTACCAGGAACCTTAAGACCCCTGATAGAATGGCTCCAAAAAAGATAGAAGAAAAAAGAATGAATTTAGAAAAAATGCTTAATTCTTTCATCTGGATAAGGACGAAAGAATTAAGCATGAAAAAAGAAAAAATTCTTTTGTCTTTCGGCTTCTTTCTTGTTTAGTTTTACAACAGTTGCCAAGCCTGTTCTTTATATCCATATTGAAAGATTTCTGGATGCAGAATTTCCGCCAAAATTTCTAGGGATTCTACGAGTCGTGGTCCTGGACGATTGAAGTAGAAATTCCCATCTGTAATGTAAACTCTGCCACTTTGGACGGCGTGCAATTGTTGCCATTCTGGACGTTGGCTGAACAACTGGGCTTCTTGACGGGTACGATTTAAATCAAACCCGCAGGGCATAAAAATGATCGCATCTGGATTGCTAGAAATGAGTGTTTCCCATTTTAAAGGAGTAGAAGGTTGACCTGTGATGCTTAGGAGTGGCTGTCCTCCTGCTAAGGTCACTAGTTCAGGAATCCAATTAGCAGCAACCATCAAAGGATCAGTCCACTCGATGCAAGCAACGGTGGGGAGATGCTCTGTTTGAGAAAGACCTTGTGTTTTTTGGTCTACTATTTTCACCCGCGCTTCTAAGTTTTCTATGACCTGTAGCGAGTCTACCCCAAACACGTTACCCACTCGCCGAATATCCTCCCAAACATCGTTGAGAATATTTGGCTGTAGGGAAATAATCTGAGGTGAACTATTGGTGAGAGTGCCAACTGCTTGTTCAACATCTTTTAAGCTAACAGCACAAACATCACATTGGTCTTGGGTAACGATGTGAGTGGGCTGTAACTTTTCTAAAACATCTGTTTTGATTTGATAAATGCTTAGGGCAGATTGCAACAAATTATTGACTTTGTCATGAATTTCGCCACTAGGAGCAGCGCTATTTATCCGGGCTTGAGTGCAAACAGGACGGTCTTTGATTTCTGGGGGATAATCACATTCGTGCGATCGCCCGACAATTGCATCAGTCAACCCGAGTGCTGCTACAATTTCTGTTCCACTTGGAATTAGCGAGACAATTCTTAAACTGCCATCTGTCATCTCAACCTCCATAACAGCTGCCATTGCCTTAATTTTCGCAAAATTCCACAAGATAGCAATCTTTCTCTAGGTCAGTGGATCGAGTCAGAGAAGTCGGCAAAGATGGGGTGGTGGAAGGAGTCATATGATACCATGCCACAGCCAGAACTCTTCATATTACGTTTTTTTAAATATTTATAATAAGGGTTGAGTGCTGCTTGCTAATATCTTGGCATATCTCTGCAAAACTACTTTTCTACATAGATATGGACTGTTTGACTGCTTAAATATTACTCCGCATCAAGTCTTTGCTTTTCTGCCCAAGCTTCGATCTGTTTCCTAACCCATCCCCCATACGACTCGGATGGGGCTTTGATTTTGTTCACTTCTTCAACAACCCACGGTTTAAGGACGACAGTAACAACCGTGTTGTTTTCATTATACTTTGCGGAGAGTTCTAAATGATAAGTCATTAGACGCACTTGATATCATCTACCAATGAAAAATATTTCTCTTAGGTATCAGTCAAAGGAATTTGGCGTCGCTACACCTAGTGACCAATTGCCAACATGAGTTTTTCTCAGAGTTTTTCACACTCGCCGTCTTCTAGGGGGGTTGCTATGCTATCATGGCAAATGAGAAGAAATTCGGTGATAGTGTTTGTTTTTAGTATTGACAGGCTTTTTCCTTTTAGTCTTGACAAGCTTGTCTCCGAAATCTAAATCTCCACACAGTTATGATTTTGGAGACAATATATGTCACTTTATGTAGGTAATCTCTCTTACGAAGTTACACAAGATGATCTGACTGCTGTTTTTGCAGAATATGGTTCTGTAAAGCGAGTTCAGTTACCTACTGACCGCGAAACAGGTCGGCTACGTGGTTTTGGTTTTGTGGAAATGGGTACAGATGCTGAAGAATCAGCAGCTATTGAAGCTCTTGATGGTGCTGAGTGGATGGGCCGTGACTTGAAAGTCAATAAGGCAAGACCCAGGGAAGAAAAAGGTTCATTTAATCGCGGTAATGGCGGCGGAAACCGAGGAAATTACAGCGGACGTAGCCGCTACTAAGCTTCATAACTCGAATTTTAGCTTTGAAATCCAATAGGCAAAAGCTAAAAGACCAAAATACTTTATGGATTTTGCCCCCGACTTCTCTCGGGGGCTTTTTGTTGCTTTTTGAGAAAAACTAGCACAGATGGGCTAACGGATGAAGTATCATTTACTGCCCTCACCCCCGTCCCTCTTGCTGTAAGTGCAGAGGGGCAGGGGAGGAGTTAAATTAATAACCACCTTCTTCTTCGTACTCTGGCTGTCTTTCTTTGACTTTCTTGGGAATATTCACTGGCTTTGGTGGCTCATCATCCCAAGCATCACGGTCTAAATCGTCGTCTAAATCGTCGTATTGATCAGCGTATGACTTGTTATTGTAAGAACCTGAGTCATACTTTGGTTGTGCTTGATACCTGTCTTTACCTGTTGCCTCGCTCCAGTTATCTTCTTCTTCCTCTTCGTATTGAATCGGCTCATACTGTCGCGCCTTCATAACCTGGCGCTGGGGACGTTCTTCTTCGTAGTAGTCTTCATCCCATTCTTCCTGCGCTACAGGTTCGGGTGTACGAATGATTTTCGGCTTAGGCTGCTCTAATGGCACTCCACTTGGCAGTTGCTTGTCTGGTGTGACTGTACGAGGAGTGTAGGTGGAGTATTCTTCTTCGACATCGCGCTCCCACGGTGCTCTGCCGATACCCAAGCGTTCTAGCACACCAACAGTCAATTGGGTGACTCGCTCTTCAGCCCCCTCAAAGACAATCAATCTATTAGGACCTGTGCTGACAATTTCATCTACTGAAAACTCGTAGGTACTCAAGAATTGGTCGGGAATTTGCGCTATTCCCAAAGAGGCGATGACAATTGAGTAAAGCTTGCCTGTTTCGCCATTAAACTTGAAGCCCCGCACCCTGCCTAAAACTTCACCAGTCTCTGTAATAACCTCCCAGTTCATCAGGTTGCTGTAGAGTTCAACCTCAATATCGTCAATCACATCCTCGTTATCCACGAGGATGACATCACCGATTTGGTTGATGCTGTTGAGGTACATATAACGTGGCACTCCAGAAATAGAGATCAGGCTGTCTCGCAAGCCAAGAGCCACAACCTCTCGCTGATCTACATCAACCCAAACTTGGCTCACGATTCCTAATCGCTTGCCGTTGTCGCGAGTGATTACCTGGGTGTTTAAAATATCGGAACGTCTAATACTTTGTTCAGAGGTCATTCTATACCGAGTCCTGATCTCGAATCCGGTTTATCTATACACTATTATTAACAAAAACTCAAGCAGAAGTATGGTTGGATTGTAACTTAATACCCAAAACTTGGGTATAAGCTCCCCTTGCTTGAGTAACGCCAATTGTGCGTTCGGCTGATTCTATCATCGGGCGACGCAAACTGACAACGATAAATTGTGCTTGTTGCGCCTGTTGCTTAATCATTTTAGCTAATCGTTCTACGTTTGCCCCATCTAAAAACATATCTACTTCATCAAATGCATAAAATGGCGACGGACGGTAGCGTTGCAAAGCAAAAATAAAGCTCAAAGCAGTCAGAGATTTTTCTCCTCCTGACATAGAAGCCAGTCGCTGCACAGGCTTGCCTTTGGGGTGTGCTACCAAGTTCAATCCGCTGTTGAACGGATCTTCTGGATTGTCGAGTTGCAAGTAGCCGTCGCCTTCGGAAAGGGTGGCAAAAATTGATTGAAAGTTTTCATTTACGGCATCAAAGGCTTCTTTAAATGCGCGTTGACGCAAAGTTGTAAAATTTTCAATCCTTAACAGTAATTCCGTTCGTTCTGCTTCTAAAGTCTGCAATTTTTGGCTAAGTTCTTCAAGACGTTTTTGTGTGCGTTCATATTGTTCCAAGGCAAGCATATTCACAGGTTCCATTGCTTGCAGGCGTTTGGCAAGAGAGCGCAATTCTTTTTGCAATTCTTCTAAATTGACTTTATCTGGCACTTCTGGCAAAGGATTGGGTAATTCTGCTGCCGTAGTTTGCATTTGAGTTTGCAATGCAGTGAGTTCCTCCGCTCTTGTTTGTTGGGTTTCTTGCAGTTTTTGCAGTTCCCATTCCAAGTGTTGTTGACGCATTGTGTGCGATCGCAATTCCTGTTCTGTGGCGTCGCGTTGTTGTTTCTCTTCCCCCAGATTTTGTTCCATTTGACTCAAAGCAGCGCGAGTCTCAGCAATTTGACTGCTGAGTGTTGAGTGCTGAGTACTCAGTGCTGTGAGTTGACTTTGCTGATTTCTCTGCTCCTCGTGGTATGCTTCGATACGCTGTTCACCTTCTTGAATTTTTTCTTGCAACCGCTGCTGCTGATTTTCCAAATTTTTTAATCTTTGCTCTCCTTCCCTTAACGCTGAATCGCGTTGTTGCAATTGTTGCTCTTGAATTTTTATTGTTGCCTGGATTTGTTGCCATTCTTGGGGAGTTTGCGATTGTTCTAACTCCGTTAAAGCGTGTCGCAATTGTTGTAATTGCTGCTCTTGACCTGGTAATTCCCGATCCAAAACTTCTAGGCGGACTTGGACGGTGGCTAGTCTTTCACGATTTTGGGAAAGCTGCGATCGCGTTGTTTCCAATTGCGCCGTCAAACTCTTAATTTCTTTGTGCAACTGTTCCAATTGCAGTTGTTGTTCTCGCCGCGCCTGTCGTGCTTCTGTCAGTTCTTGCGTGAGTCGTTTTGTCCTGGTAGATAAAGTACTTATTGCCTCGCTACAACGTTCTAAAATCCTCTCAATATCCGCCAAGCGACTTTTCAAAGAAGAAACTTCCTCAGATTCCGCAGCTTCCACCCCCGCAAACCGCAACGACGAACGTTGGTTTGTGCTACCACCAGTCATCGCACCACTGGTTTCCAACAATTCCCCGTCTAAGGTGACGATGCGATACAGTCCCAAATGCTGACGCGCTTGATTTATGGTTTCAAAGACGACTGTGTTACCAAACACGTAGGTAAACACATCCTTATAGCGGCGATCGCACTCAATCAAGTTCACAGCATAGTTGACAAAGCCGTTGGCATAACGCAACGTAAAATCTTGGGTAAATTTGGAAGCATGAATTTTATTCAGCGGTAAGAAAGTCGCTCTACCTGCACGTTTTTGTTTGAGTAGTTCAATTCCTGCGGCTGCGATGCTGTCATCTTCCACAACTATATGCCCCAGACGCGCCCCTGCGGCTATTTCCAAAGCTAATTGATGACGGGGTTCCACGCGTCCCAACTGCACAACCAACCCACAGACACCAGGCATACCTGATTGTAAGATGACTTTGCTTGCTTGGGTTCCTTGAACTTCCTGCTGGGCTGCTTGTTGCGCCTCTAGTTTATCCAATTGGCGTTGTTTCTCTCGTTGCTCTTGCAACAGCCGCTTTTGGGTTTCTTGCTGGATTTGCAGTTCTTGTTCTGTGGCGGATACTGTTTCGGCTAAAGATTCGACTTGTTGTAGAGACGTTGTATCCGAAAGTTCTACATTAGCAATTTGAGATTGTTTTTCAGCAATTTCCGGTTCTATTGTTTGAACTAGTTCGGTTTGCTCCTGAATTTGCTGCTGGAGTTGGTTATTACGTTCTCTCAGTTGTGCTTGCTCTGTGCGCTGAGGTTCAACCGTTTGCAGCACAGCTTCAATTTGGCGGTTCAGGGCTGTTTGTTGCTGTACCCACGCTTCCGAAGCAGAAGCAATTTGGGCTGCGGCTTCACGCGAGATGTCTAATGCTTGTCGTGCTTCATCTCGTTCTGTTTGTAGAGACGCGCCATGGCGCGTCTCTACAATTTGTTGTTGTGCGAGTTGTTCTATAGTTTGCTGATGCTGTTTAATTTCCTCTTGAGTTTGTTGCAGGCGCTTAGCGGTTTCTTGGGAAGCTGTTTCTAGTTCCTTTTGTTGACGCTGAAGTTGTTTGCGTTCGGCTTCTTGAGTCGCAAGGGTAGATTGTACCGCCAAAAGTTCTTCTTCTCCCAATGCTTTCACATGGGCGTTGAGTTGCTCTAGTTCAACGGTTTTTTGGGCGATTTGTGTGTTAAGGGTTGTGAGTTGATTTGTGATTTCAGCCGAGGTGCGATCGCCTGCTTGAATGCTTGCAACTAACTTTTCTTGTTGTGCTTGTAGGGAACGCCATGATAAAACCGCTTCCCAAGATTGTTTTTCTTGAAATTCCGTGCGGAGTCTTTGGTATTTTTCCGCTTTGGCGCGATCTTGAGACAGGCGATCGCGCTGTGCAATTAACTCTGTCTCTACAATCCGACAGCTGTCTTCCTTATCCTTAACTTCATCTAAAGTTTCTTTTGCTTGGTTAATTTTACGGTCAAATGCTGCCACCCCTGCCAATTCATCAATAATTTCCCGTCTTTCTCGCACATTCATCGAGATAATGCTGGTGACATCACCCTGTAGTACGACATTGTACCCTTCAGGATAAATACGTAGCTCTTCTAGTTCTTGGTGTAATTCTGTCAGAGTGCAGGAGATACCGTTAATGTAGTAATTCGATGTATAGGTTCCTTGTGGAGTGACTCGCAACCTTCTGGTGACACTCCACTCGCTACCTGGTGTCGCGCGGATTTTTTCTTGACGATTTTTTTCATCCTCGCTTTCTTCCTTTGGCGCTTCCTCTACTTCCCCAACTTCCTCATCTTCAACAACGGATACAACAGGCAAGGTTTCCAGTTCATCCTCTGGTTGATGATCTGACAAATCAAACGTCACCGTGACGCTGGCTTCGACGGCGGAACGAGATTTGCTGGTTTGGGTGGTGTTGACTAAATCGGGTAGGCGATCGGCACGCATGCCCTTAGAACTCGCAAGCCCCAGGCAAAACAGCAGCGAGTCAAGGATGTTTGATTTACCGGAACCGTTGGGACCAGAAATGACAGTAAACCCGGACAGCAGGGGGACAGAAGTCGTACCGCCGAAGGATTTAAAGTTGGTGAGTTCCACGCGCTTTACATAGACCATAGGCGCTGGTTAACTGGGCTAATGAAGTTCAAGTGTATCAATAAAGCTTTCAAAAGGTGAGGGGGTCTGGATTATTAAACCGCAGAGGACGCAGAGGGCGCAGAGGAGGAGGGGAGTTTAGCAGGAAATTTTTTGGCACAGTATAGTTTATAGCAAGGCTACCAATTGTCAATATGCAAGCATTTGACCCCCGTCTGATATGGCTATTTGTTATCGGTCTACTGACTGTGATAGTCAATAATTGTCTGAGTTTTATTCTCAATCAATTATCTGACATATACAAATGGAAAGATGTTATTCCGAATCATGTCATCTGGCTGCTGGCATTGATATTGTCTGTGCTGTTTGCTTATCTTACTTGGTGGGCTGTTAAACTCCAGAATAATCTCAGCAGTGGAACAACACCAGGCAAAACAATTTCTCCTCAAATGCTGCAAGATTGGCGGCGCAAGTTGTTGAGGGTTGTGAAAGGCGATGTTGATGAACGCCTAGAAAAATCATTGCACAATCAAGTGCTGATTCGTCTGGATATGGATGAATGGGGGAAACAGTCACTGGTTCCGCAGCCAGAAAATACAAATAAGCAGGAAGCCAATTTTCTGGCAGCTACTGCTGAATTATGGAAACCGATTCTATTTTGGAGAAGAAGTGGACAAAATACCCCTCTACCTCCACAAACAAAGATTATTGATGTTTTTCATCAAGAAGGGAAATTACTGATTTTGGGTTCTCCAGGTTCAGGGAAAACTACGTTACTGCTGCAATTAGCGCAGGATTTAATCGCCAACGCTGAAGCGGAGGATAATAAACCTATCCCAGTTATATTTGAATTAACTAACTGGAAAAATAATCAACAAATTCCTAATTGGCTGATAGAGCAACTCAAATTTCAGTACAACATTCCAGAAGATATTGCTAAAGAGTGGCTCAAGACCAATCAACTCTTACCTTTACTGGATGGTTTAGATGAACTCAAAGAAAATCAAATAAATTGTATTCACGCCATCAATGATTATATTAACCAAGACACTCAACCTTTCCATTTAGTTGTTTGCTGTCGCTCTCAAGAATATGACGAAGGCAATACCGTGTTACGGCTAAATGCGGTGGGTGTGCAAGCGCTTAATCAAACTCAAATTCAAGCATACTTTGCTCGTGCCAATCGCTTAGATTTATGGAATGGTATCAACAAAGATAATGATTTATTAAAATTGGCAGAGACGCCGCTGATTTTAAAGATTATGGTGCAGGCATATCAACAAGCTCCTGCTAGCAAATTGCAGAATTTTAGTTCGCCTGAAGCCCGTCGTCAGGCTTATCTTGACGATTTGTTTGATGCTTATATTAAGCATAAGCTAGAAGAACCCAAGGAAAGCAAGTGGTACGAACGAGGAAAAGAGCCAACACCAGAAGAGACTAAGCGTTGGCTGGCTTGGTTAGCAAAAAAGCTAAAAGACAAAAAGCAGACAGAATTTTTGATTGAAAAGATGCAGCCTACTTGGTTAGAAAAATCTTATCAAAAATGGTTGTATAGAGTTGCAGTAGGGCTGATTTTAGGGCTAATTGTTGGGCTGATTTTAGGGCTGATTTATGGGCTGATTTATGGGCTAATTGTTGGGCTAATTTTAGGGCTGATTGTAGGGCTATCCAAGAAAATAGAACTTACTGAATCGTTCAATTTATCCTGGCAACAAATAAGAGATAATTGGAAAAAAATAATAAATTGGCTGATTTATGGGCTGATTTTAGGGCTAATTGTTGGGCTGATTGTTGGGCTGATTGTTGGGCTGATTGTTGGGCTGATTTTAGGGCTAATTGTTGGGCTGATTGTTGGACTGATTTTAGGGCTGATTGTTGGGCTGATTGTTGGGCTGATTGTTGGGCTACAAACTGACATTAAAAATAGAATAATTCCCAATCAAGGTATTTGGAAGTCACTAAAATATGGACTAATTCTTACTCTGATTACCAATCCTTTTGGAGTATTAATTTATTATGTGCGATATCATTTGCTGGCAGTGGAAAGAACAGTAGAGCCAGTCACTGCAATAACTTTTGGACTTGGTTTAGGATTAATTTTCGGCTTTAGTTTTGGCGGTATTCCTGCCATCCAACATTGCATTCTGCGCTTCATTCTTTGGCAAAGTGGCTCTAGTCCTCGCAGCTATAAACATTTTCTTGGCTATGCAGTTGAAGGCGGATTTATCCTGCAAATTGGTGGGCGCTATCGCTTCATCCACGACTTGCTACGAGAGCATTTTGCGAAGATGGGATAATAGTTATTAGCCAAAGGCTCAACACTTTCTAGCATCAGAAGGACTCACAAAATCATGTAAATTTGCATCCCATACACTGATATAAATTAAATCACAGTCCTGACGCACAATCTGACCCTTCAACGAACCTATACTAAAACGAAAACTATTTAACTGACGCTGTTGTACCTGTTGCAGTCCCTGGTTAATTTCTTGTGTTGCTTTATTGCCTAACATTCCTTCTAAAGTTGTCAGCATAACTTGAAAGTCTACAGATTGAGCAAAAGCGACTTCGGTTTGGCGAATGACTCCAGAATCAGCATCGAATAAATAACCAAGCTCAATTTGATTTGGCACTAATACATAGGTGACAGCACGAGTATTGCGCCAAAAACCTCTTGAATCTCGAACTGGTTTACCAAAAACTTCTTCTACACTGCTTCTTGATGTACCCGTAGGAAATCCTGGAACGCGAGCTATGTTACTACTAGTACCGAGTGAGTTTTTACGTGGTGCTGTACGTGTTTTGGGTGTGAAAACCGGAGAATTTTGATTGTCTTTTTCTGGTGGTACCGATGTGACAGGAACTACGGGAGCAGGTGAGGTAGGTTGCGAAGCTACAGGTGTATTGCGTTTTTTTGAAGTGGAAGCCGGGGATTGTGGTGAAAGTGTTGGATTTGTGGTGTGATCTGACGCAGGTGCGGATGCTGGCGATGTCGCAATCGGGACTTCAGATGCGGGCTTGCGGGTTATAAAGGCGATCGCCAGCACACTCATCAATCCACCCACAACCAGACTGCTGACGATCCAAGTCGGCTTTTGCCAGTTTTTCCTAGTGGAATACACAAGTGTCAGTAGAGTATTTTGTGAAGAAGACAATACCTGGGTTTGCTGGAGTGATGCATTAGTAGGAGATTGGGCTACTGTAGGTTTTGCAACGGTTGGTGTAGGGGAATCAGCAGTTTGCGGGGGTTTGTTTCCGTTGTAGCCATTGTTATGGAACTGCTGTAAAGCAGTGCGTTGGGGGAGCAACCTTCTTTGTAGCGCTTTTTGTAACCACAATGGTCGAGCAATAGCAGACTGCAAAGCACGTAACATTTTACTAGCAGTGGTGTAGCGATCGCTTGCTTGCGGCTTAATTGCTCGATTCAGCACCTTCGCCAAACTTGCAGATACCCCAGAAGCATAATCTTGCCAAACTATTTCCCCTGTTTCAGGGTTGGTTCGGAACTCCTGCGGACGTTTACCAGTCAACAAATAAATTGCTGTCAAGCCTAGGCTGTAAATATCAGTCGCGTAAACTGGGCGTCCAATAGCTTGCTCGCTAGGCATATACCCTGGTGTACCCACTACAAGTGATTGAGTAAGGTTTCCTGGAGACACTACTGAATGAATCATTGCCTTGACTGCACCGAAATCAATCAACACGGGCTTACTATTGGAGGAGCGGAGAATGATGTTATCAGGCTTGATGTCCCGGTGAATAATACCTTTGCTGTGAATATAATCCAATACTGACAGCAGACTCAATAAAATTTCCCTGACTACAGTTTCCCTGACTGGCCCTTTCGCTTTGACAACATTTGACAGGGTTGATCCTTCAATCCATTCCTGAATCAGGTAAAATTGCCCGTTTTCAGTAAAGTAGGCAAACAGTTTAGGAATTTGGTCACTACCTTCGCCCAGATACTCTAAGGTTGCTGCTTCGCGTTCAAACCGCCGTTGAATCTTTCCGTAAATTTGAGCATCATGGGTGATTGGTTTCAGTTGCTTAATAACACAGCGACGGCGAGAAGGTACGTAGGTATCTTCTGCCAAAAAGGTTTCGCTAAAGCCACCACCGCCCAGCACCTCGATAACTTGATAGCGATTGTTTAGCAGCGTTGTCATGCTCCGTTAAAAGCGCTCGCCCCCTTAGCGTCAATTGTAAGATGCGTCAATTTCCCCAAAAATGCTGAAACATACATTAAGCAAAAGCTTTTCAGCCTTTATTGACTCTCCACACGGTTCGGCTTAATGCCGTAATGGGTTGCAAAATTTGCTTTTTTCTGAAATTTGCTTTCCAGCATTTCTGTATAATTTTTAAGCTTATAGATTTTCAGTTAAACTACATTCAATCTAAAGCTGCAACTTAAAAGTTTTTAAACTCTAACTTTTGATAGGTTTTTTTAATCATCAAACATTTGATGTCTTAAGTTACCTGTTTGACTCCAGCCTGCTATTTGCCTTATGTATGTAAGTTTTGATTAATAATACTTTTGCTGATTACAATTTTATTTATAATACTTAGTTATAGGAGAATAACTAATGCAAACAAATCTAAATGCAACCAATCTAAGGTTGAAAGATGTTCAACGGCTTTTAAAATTTGAAGAGCATTTGAATAACTCATTTACATCCTTGTTATTATTAAATAATATTACAGAATATGAGCAGCAAGAATTAGAGGACATTCGCAATGTTTTTCGCGAATATTACTCAGAAGGAAAAATCTCCGAAGGGCAAATAAAATTTCTCATCCTTGCGCCGTTAATGAAGGTAGCAGGGTTTTATCAGTCTAGCATTAAGATAACTTTGGAAGAAAATATTGCTGATATCTCCGTCGAAGATGAAGACACAATCATTAAAGGACGGATGGATATTTTAGCTGTTAACAAAACGCAAGGAAGAACAGTAACTACACCGTTTTGGATACTAGTGATTGAATCTAAAAATAGTAGTTTGAATGCCTCCGAAGGGTTGCCGCAATTACTCACTTATGCATATACAAGTTTAGAGCAGCAAACCTCAGTTTGGGGACTGACGACAAACGGGATGGATTATCAGTTTGTTTATCTTCAGCAAGGAAATCCCTCAATATATCAATTATTGCCAAAACTAGATATCACTCGCCCGGAATCGTCAAGTGAATTGCTACAAGTTCTTAAAGCAATCCGCCAAGAGTAGTTTATTTCTTACGCCAACGGCAGTGAAAATCGAAACGTACTTCCCTTATTTAGTTCACTTTCTACTAAAATTTCACCTCCCTGCAATATAACTAGACGATGGGAAATAGCTAGACCCATCCCAGAACCACCAGGATGGCGATCGCGAGAACGTTCTGAACGCCAAAACCGATTAAACACAAACGGTAGATCCTCTGGCTTCATACCATGACCTGTATCAATCACTGCAATCCATAACTTTGGAGGTTCGCTCCAAACTCGCACTTTGATAGAACCCGTCGCAGTGTAGCGTACTGCATTGCCAAGTAAGTTGACTAGAATCTGCTCAACTCGCTCAGGATCAGCAGATACTAAAGGAGGATTGGGTGGACACTCCAAAAGCAACACGGGACCTTCTTCTAAAAGTTGATCCGAGAACCGTTTCATTAAAGAAAGCAGAAGTGGATATAAATCGATGGGTTGAATTTTGATGGGTAAGTATCCCGCTTCTGCCTTAGAAAGTTCTTGTGTATCATTCACTAACCGACCCAAGCGGGCTGTTTCTGTGGCTAATCGCTGAAACAGTTCTGCTTTTGGTTCAATCGCGCCATCTGCTAAACCCTCTAGATAACCTTCTAAGATTGTCAATGGTGTACGTAGTTCATGGGTGAGATCTCCCATGAGTTCTTGACGGCGCTGTTCTACCCCTTCAAGGTTTGATGCCATTCGGTTAAAGTTTATGGCAAGGCGGTTCAACTCTGGAATTTCACTCTCAGGTATACGGGCTGTCAAATTCCCCTGAGCAAATTGCTCAGTAATTTTCTCCATCTGAATCAGAGGTTGTATAATTTCCTTGGCAACTAGGTAACTTAAAGCACCTACTAAAGTTGCGCTGATCAGTAATGACCACAAAGCTCCTTGGTTCCAGGCTGTCTTAAACTCCTCAATCAACTGATTACGAATTGCACCCAGGTAAAATCCTTGTGCTTCTAAAAGCGTTAAGTGTAACCCAAACAGGTGCTGCGAGAAGAACCAGCCCAGTGTGAGTAAAGTACTTAAACCAAGCAACATTACAGCAATGTGGCACAAGAGGAGTCGCGATTGCGCGAAGCGCAGTGCCTTCGGCAATCGCA
The DNA here is from genome assembly GCF_963872035.1 of Scytonema sp. HK-05. Lineage (NCBI taxonomy): Bacteria > Bacillati > Cyanobacteriota > Cyanophyceae > Nostocales > Scytonemataceae > Scytonema > Scytonema sp. HK-05. Next base: position 32,633 of record NZ_CAWMYC010000134.1, on the reverse strand, counting down.
GGCTAAGTTTACTCACACTTCGTCCTACATAACTAGTCTTCAAATTTATAACCCGATCCAATTACAGTTTTAATAAAGGTTGGATTAGCTGGGTCGGGTTCAATCTTCTTGCGTAACCGTGCAACGTGGGTGTCAACAACCCGCTCATCACCATAAAAGTCAGTACCCCACAGTTTGTTAATCAGTTCAGTGCGATTCCAAACTCGACCAGAGGAACTCACGAATGTTGCTAGCAGTTCAAACTCCAAAGTTGTGAGATCCAAAGAAGCCGATTGATTGGTACTCACAATTTTATTCGCTGAGTGCCGCTCGATATTAATCACAAAGTGTTGGCTGCGATAAATTTGGCTTTGCTTACCATGACGTAGCGTGCGTCGTAGGAGCGATCGCACACGGGCTACCAATTCTTTTGGGCTGAAGGGCTTGACCATGTAGTCATCTGCCCCGGTAGATAAACCGACAATCCGGTCATTTTCCTCACCCTTCGCCGTCAACATCAAGATGTAAGGGTCTTTAAAGCTTGGTTGCTGTCGAATGCGGGCACAAACTTCCAGTCCGTCCAAACCGGGAATCTTCAAATCTAGGATAATCAAGTCAGGCGGATGCTCTTGAAATACAGAAATTGCACACAATCCATCTCGACAGTGGCGACAAGAAAATCCTTCCCTTTCCAAATACAGTTGAATTAACTGAGCAATCTCAATTTCATCCTCAACAATCAAAATCTCCATTAGCTTGATAAAGATTTTTTCTGCTAACGAGCAATCATAAACTACTTTATCCGGCTACATCAACGACAAACGAAGTTGGAAGCAAGAGCTTACTGGCAGCAGCGCGAATATGTCACACCTGCACCACAAAATTTACATACTCTTAACAAACTGTGTAGCTTGCATTAACAAATCTTAGCGAATATGTCACAGGTTCGCCACAGGATTTACACATCTTAAGTCGGAGAAAAGTCTAAATTTACAAATAGCAACAACATAGTTGGCGGAAAGGCTGCGAATGGACAATCTAGTTTTCCACAGCCGTTCCGTTTCCCTTTGACAGGCTTCTGTAACACTTTTATTCTAGTGTCGGTGCATTGATTCCTAATAATTGTGTTTCGTCAAACTGTCAAATTGACGCGCGAAAAAGCTAATAGCAACTCTTTCTAAATGAATTTCATAAAAATTGTGATGTGTGGGAAATGATCTGATGTTGATTGATGCAGGTACTTTACCTAAAGAGTGAAACTATTGAAACTGAAGTTTGTATTGTTGGTGGTGGTCCAGCAGGCATTACCTTAGCATGTGAATTCAGACTTGCTTGGGATAGTTGCTCATACCGAGACAAATATAAACCACAGAAATATTACCTATATTGCAAATAACAAAAGCTGAAAAGGAGCAACATTTTGAGGTACCATATAGCTCTAAGCTATGCATCCAATCTAGAACTGATCGCTCAAAATGCTCAAGCAGGCAAATGTCCGATGGATGCGATGTGGGACATCAGTAAGCTTTTGAAAGCGAAAGTTCATCTACCAATTGCAGACTCATTGTCTGGTTTAGATATTATCCGTTCCAAGATTATAGGCAAACCTCAACACTGGGCACTGGCACGGTCTTTGTCTAAGCAACTTCACAGCGATGATGTCATATTTTGCGCAGGCGAAGACGTCGGCTTTCCAATTGCCAGGCTTTGTGGTGCTAAAGTTGCGCCACCCAAGATTGTTGTCTTTGTCCACAACATCACTCAACTACAGGGGCGTCTGGCACTCAAACTATTGAATGTGCAAGAGTGGGTTGATTTGTTCCTGACTATTTCCCCGGTTCAAGCTGATTTCCTGCGTAACTCTCTGTGCTTACCATATAAGCGTGTTTGTCAAGTTGTTGAGGCACCACCTACAGACATATCCTTCTTTACACCAGGACCAGCTTCACCCAAAAAGCTGCGTCCAATAATTGGAAGTCGAGATTTACAAAAACGGGATTATCAAACTCTGGCTGATGCGACTCAAGATTTAAATGTTGATGTCAAGATTTGTGCTTTTTCACCGGACGCAAAGGCATTAAAACAGGCGTTGCCAAGTCATATGCCAAGTCATATGCCAAGTCATATGTCGTGTTGTTTTTACGACTGGTGTCAGTTGGTGCAATTTTACCGCGATTCCGACATAGTTGTTATTAGCGCTGTTGAAAATAATTTGCCAGCCAGCCTTAACACTTTGTTTGAAGCAATGGCTTGTCGGCGACCTGTGATCATCACCCGTTCCTCGGGAATTATTGCCAATCTGATTGATGCAGGTATTGTTACTGGTGTAAATCCTGGTGATATTGTCGGATTAAAGCAGGCGATCGCCAACCTCTTAAATGACCCTCAAAAAGCTTTTCAACAGGCTCAGCAAGGTTATGAACTAGTAGTTAATCAATTTAATCATCATAAGTATACTCAAGCTTTGGTGACAAAACTCACTTCTAGATTTGGGAGTATCAATCATCCCAATTTGCTCTGTCAGACTAGAGAAAACCTTTGTACTTAGTCTAGAAGTGGTTTTATGTCAAGCTTTGATAATTATTTAATTTTAGGATGTCATTATGTCAGAAAACATCGCTTCCTCTCTTGGTGAAGCATCACGGGTATTACTCGTGTCAATGCGGAATCTAAAATTTCATGTTTCTCGTTCTGGCTCCTATGAATTTGAGGATGTCATCTGTAATTGTGATACGGTTGATTTAGTTACACCACACTTCAATCCTACTCTTTTTAAGGTAACGAATACGTTAGCTAATTCAGCGGCCAAGCTTTTCAAAAATGGCAAACTGGTAAAATCGTTAGTTAACTATAAATTTAAACTCGATAAAGAATACGATTTATTCTTTATTTTTTGCCAGTCAATTCAAGACATTCTCATTTTAAATTCTATACAAGGTTGGCAAGAAAAATGCCGCTACGCTGTTTGTTGGCTAGATAAAATTTGGGCAAAAGATGTTGATAATTGGCTAGTTCAACTACAGCTTCTCAAAGACTTTGATTATATTTTCATGAACTTTAGTTCTAGTCTTGATCAAGTTGCCGATATTATCCAGCGCCCTTGTTACTCAATTCCTTATGGCGTTGACGCTATAAAATTCTGCGCTTACCCAGAGAACCTTTACCGCTGTATTGATGTTTTAAATATTGGACGGCGTTCAAAAGTCACCCACGATGCTTTACAAGAACTTGTAGAACGGGAAAAACTTTTTTATATTTACGATACAATCAAAGATTTATACATGCTGGATTATCGCTACCATCGAAATCTATATACAAATTTTGTAAAAAGAACCCGCTATATGATAGTCAATAAAGCAAAGTTTGATTTAACTGGTAAAAACAACCCTCAAGAGGAGGTTGGACCACGATTCTTTGAAGGAGCAGCGGGTGGAACAATCATGTTAGGTGTTCCTCCAAAATGTGAGGATTTTACTAAAAATTTTGACTGGTCAGATGCTGTGATTGAAATCCCATTCGATTGCTCGAATATAGCTGATATAATAGCAGATTTAAATACAGAGCCTGAGCGCCAAGAGAGAATACGGAAAAATAATACTGTTAACTCACTTCTCAAGCATGACTGGGTATACCGTTGGGAAGCTATTTTGACAGCTGTAGGACTTGATAGCACTCCACAAATGATAGAACGCAAAGCGCGTTTAAGGGACTTAGCACAGATAGTGAATACATCAGCAATCAGCCATCCAGATCCCCCATCATACCGCTTGTCAGTTAGTGGGGGTAATTGACCAATATCTTCGTTGCAAAACCCGCACGCTTGCAGCTATGGGGATGGAGCGACAAGCGTTTTATGAAAGCTGTAAGTAAGCGAGAAAAAATCAAAATATGTAAAGAAAAGTAAAGCTTAAAAACTAGTTCGTAGTAAGCGCTGTCTTGCCTGCGGCACGCAAGAGCGGCGAACGCTAAAGCGCTTACTACATACCTTTAATTATTTACATTGACCTACTTACAAAATTCAACCTTGTAGGTTAAATCACTAGTCATTTTTGAGCAAATTTAAGTCATTTCAACAAAAGTAAGAGGGGTATTGGGCATGGTTTTAGCCAACTGTGAAAAATTGAGTATACATGGAAAAGCCAAGACTGAACTGATTTCGTTAGTTAAGCAAATAACTTGGGTTGGCTTAGGTTTTACAGTCATGCTCCTGCTTACAAAAGGTAAACCACCAACGTTAGTAGTTGGTATTTACTTATGCTTATCTAGTTTATTTTTTGCTTGGAGCGAACTGCAGTGGTTCAAGAAGGAGTCGGAAGAAATCTTGATAATTTCTCAAGCTCTCAATCATACAGATTCAAGTGACGCAAAAAAAGAACCTGATGGACTTGAAAAAATTATTCATTTGAAATCTAAAGCTCAAGATATTCACAATGTAAACCTCATCTTTGGTAACCTCAAGAATGCTCAACTTGCAAATGTTGACTTTAACTGTGCCTACCTTAGTGGTAGTAACCTCAGTCATGCCAATCTTAGTGGAGCCAATTTAGGGAATACTAACCTCAGTGGTGCTCAGTTAGTAGAAACCAACCTCAGCGATGCTAACTTGAAGAATGCAAACCTCAGTAGTACTAATCTTATAAATGCAAATCTCAGCAATGCTAACTTAAAAGATACAAATCTCAGTAATGCAAACCTCAGTAATGCAAACCTTAGCAGTGCTGAATTGACGGATGCAAACCTTAGCAATGCTCAGTTGAGTGATGCAAACCTCAGCAGTGCAAACCTCAGTAGTGTCCATTTATGGAGTGCAAATCTTAGCAGCGCTAAACTTTTGGGTGCGAATCTCAGCAGTGCTTACATGAACAGTACAAAACTTAAAAAGGCAAACCTTTGTGGTGCTTTGCTTCAAGATGCCAACCTAAGTAATGCCAAACTTCAGGAAGCGAACCTTAACGGTACTAACTTGTGTGGTGCTAATCTTTGTAGTGCCAATTTCAAAAACGCTAACCTCAGCGACGCCAACTTAGAAAATGCTAATTTGGAGGGTGCTAATTTGGAAGGTGCTGACCTCAGTAGAGCCAATCTCAATGGTGCTAACTTGAGTAGTGTCAGAATTAACCAGGCAACACAGTTGGAGAAAAAATGGCTTTTAGTGTGGGAAACTTTGAATCAGGCAAATGAAAAAAGTGTAATTATCGAAGATGAAAATTTTTAAATAGAGATGAACAATAGTAAGCCAAACGAAATGAAAGAAGTTGCTGAAGATATAGAAGCTTGCTCTGTTTGCAGAACGTAGACAAGTCTGTTCCTGAGTTGTCGCACTAGTAGAGTCAAGACGTTTTCTGGTTTATTCTGCTTAATTCTCAAAATTCCCGTGAGGTAAGTACCTGGGCTGAATTAAATTTCAAGGACGCGTCTTTGCGTCTCCGACTCCCCGCGTCTGTGCGTCCTTGAAATCCCTGCACTCTGGATGTGGTGGTAGCACAATCAAAAAGCCACAATAGAAGACACAGGCTGTATACAATAAAGCCTTGCCTTGAATAAGGAGTGTGTTATCAGTGGTATTACAAGTACAAAAAAGCACCTACGAAGCAAAAACCCAAGAAATCGCTAAACAACTCCTATCGGCGACACAGGAGAATCGTTCGTTCTTTGGTGCGTTGCGCGATCAGATGCGCTGGGATGACAAGCTTTTGGCTTGGGCAATGAGTAATCCTGGGCTGCGGGTGCAATTATTTCGCTTTATTGATACTCTTCCTGCTTTACGTAGTAAACCAGAAATTGCAGCTCATTTACAAGAATATCTGGGCGATGAGTCGGTGGAGCTTCCAGCAGCCCTTAAGGGAATGCTCAACTTTGCTAACCCCGATTCTATGCCAGGGCAAGTTGCTGCGACAACTGTTTCTACAGGTGTAGAAACATTAGCTCATAAATATATTTCTGGGGAAAATATTAAACAGGCGCTGAAGACGATTGAGCGACTGCGTAAAGAAAAAATGGCTTTCACCGTAGACTTATTAGGTGAGGCGGTAATTACCGAAGCAGAAGCGCAGTCTTACTTGGAACGTTACCTAGATTTGATGCAAGAATTGGTGGAAGCATCGAAAAATTGGACAACGGTTCCTTTAATTGACGAAGCAGATGGACAATCACTACCAAAAGTCCAAGTTTCTGTAAAATTAACGGCGTTTTACTCGCAATTTGACCCGTTGGATGCTACAGGTAGTGAGGAACGGGTAAGTTCGCGCATCCGCACTTTGTTGCGTCGTGCTAAAGAACTCGGTGCTGCTGTTCATTTTGACATGGAACAGTATGCTTACAAAGATCTGACTTTCAGCATCCTGAAAAAACTTTTGCTAGAAGAAGAGTTTCGCACTCGCACAGATATTGGTCTGACAATTCAAGCATATCTGCGCGATAGCGAGGAAGATGCAAAAGATTTGATAGCTTGGGCGAAACAGCGCGGTTATCCGATTACCATTCGTTTGGTGAAAGGGGCGTACTGGGATCAGGAAACTATTAAAGCAGAGCAGAAACATTGGCAACAGCCAGTTTACAACGATAAAGCAGCAACGGATGCAAATTTTGAAACGATAACTCAGTTATTGCTGGAAAATCATCAATATGTGTATGCTGCAATTGGTAGCCATAACGTGCGATCGCAAGCTCATGCCATAGCAATAGCCCAAACCTTAAATGTCCCCCGCCGTTGCTTTGAAATGCAAGTTCTGTACGGCATGGGCGATAAACTAGCAAAAGCTTTAGTTGATAGAGGTTATCGTGTCCGAGTTTACTGTCCCTACGGCGAACTTCTCCCAGGTATGGCGTATTTGATTCGTCGCTTGCTGGAAAATACTGCTAATAGTTCTTTTTTGCGGCAGAATATGGAGAATCGCCCCATCGAGGAATTGATCGCACCGCCAGTCATAAAATCTACCCCTCCTGCTTCCCCCTCGCTTGCGGGGGGGACTGAGGGGGGGTTCTCCGGGGCTGCGGATACAGATTATGCTGAGGACGAGGAAAGAAAAGAAGCGACTCTTGCTTTCCAAAATGTCCGCCAGCAATTAGGAAAAACTTATTTACCTCTGATTAATGGTGAATACGTCCAAACTCAACAAGTTATAGATTCTGTGAACCCCTCGAATTTTAGCGAGGTGGTTGGTAAAATCGGACTACTTAGTGTTGAACAAGCCGAACAGGCGATGCAAGCCGCGAAAGCTGCTTTTCCGCTTTGGCGCAAAACACCTGTAAAACAACGCGCTGCAATATTGCGGAAAGCTGCTGATTTGATGGAACAACGCCGCGCTGAATTATCAGCTTGGATAGTTTTGGAAGTTGGCAAACCAGTACGCGAGGCAGATGGTGAGGTTTCCGAGGCGATAGATTTCTGTCGCTACTACGCCGACGAAATCGAACGGTTAGATGAGGGTTACAATTACGACGTTGCTGGCGAGACGAACCGATATATCTACCAGCCTCGGGGAATTGCTGTGGTGATTTCTCCTTGGAATTTCCCGTTGGCGATCGCTACGGGAATGACGGTTGCAGCTTTGGTTACTGGCAATTGTACTTTGCTTAAACCAGCAGAAACATCTTCTGTGATTACGGCAAAGCTGACGGAAATCCTAGTAGAAGCCGGGATACCTAAAGGTGTTTTTCAATACGTTCCGGGTAAGGGTTCCCAAGTTGGTGCTTACCTGGTGAATCATCCTGACACTCATGTCATCGCTTTTACTGGTTCGCAGGAAGTCGGCTGTCGAATTTACGCAGAAGCGGCAATTGTTAAACCTGGTCAAAAGCACATGAAACGGGTCATTGCTGAGATGGGTGGCAAGAATGCTATCATCGTGGACGAAAGTGCTGATTTAGACCAAGCAGTTGTTGGTGTTGTGCAGTCGGCGTTTGGTTACAGCGGACAAAAATGTTCTGCTTGTTCACGGGTGGTGGTGCTAGAACCAGTTTATGATACCTTTGTGCAACGCTTCGTGGAAGCAACGAAATCGCTGAACATTGGGGAGACGGAGTTACCCAGCACCCAAGTTGGACCGGTGATTGATGCTAATGCACACAGCCGCATCCGTGAGTATATCGAAAAGGGTAAGGCAGAAGCAAAAGTGGCTTTGGAAATGCCAGCACCAGATAACGGGTATTTTATCGGTCCTGTGATCTTTAAAGATGTATCAGCAAATGCGGTAATTGCCCAAGAAGAAATTTTTGGTCCAGTTGTGGCGGTGATTAGGGTAAAGGACTTTAAGGAAGCGCTGGAAGTTGCAAATGGTACCAACTACGCCTTAACTGGCGGACTTTATTCCAGAACTCCTTCGCATATTCAGCAGGCGCAGGAAGAGTTTGAAGTCGGGAACTTATACATTAACCGCAACATCACGGGTGCTATTGTGGCACGACAACCGTTTGGTGGTTTCAAGCTTTCTGGAGTTGGTTCTAAGGCTGGGGGACCAGATTACTTGCTACAATTCCTGGAACCGCGTACGGTGACAGAGAATATTCAGCGTCAAGGTTTTGCGCCGATTGAAGGGGCAGATTAAATTGAGTAGGGTGGGCAATAATTGCCCACCTTTGTTTTATCAAACCGCAAAGATTCATATAGCACACAGAGAGTTTGATGAGTGATGTTATTGTTAAAGTTGCTGATTGGGGTAAGGAATTTGCTGCCATTCAAGCAATTAGAAAGTCTGTTTTTCAGGAAGAACAAGGGGTAGATTCAGCTATAGATTTTGATGGTAAGGATGGAACTTCTAACCACTTGATTGCTTCTTTAAATGGAGAGTATGTGGGAACTGCCAGGATTAGATATTTGGATGAGACAACAGCGAAAATTGAAAGGCTTGCGGTTTTGCCAATAGCAAGAGGCTATGGTGTCGGCAAGAAAATTATGCAAAAGGCTTTGGAAGTTATAGATAGTAAAAATATTTTAGAAGTGCTAATTCATGCTCAAGAGTATATTAAGGGTTTGCATCAAAAGTTAGGTTTTCAGCAAGAGGGAGAGGTTTTTGAAGAGGCGGGTATTCGCCATGTGAAAATGAGGAGGAAATTAAAGTAGGTATAGAATCAACCTCTTGCCTAGTGAAAATTATGAAAATTGAACCACAGATGGACACAGATAATTAACTAGTGTTAATCTGTGTCCATCTGTGGTTTTAAATATTTTTAAATCATACTTTTGCTAGAGGTTGAATGCGTGGACTTGTAGTAAGGCTTAAGCCCAAATGCGAATCGATTCGCGATTAGTACTGTTCCGTTACATAAATCCTACTCAGAATTAGTCAAAGCTTATCAAAGCTATACAACAAAGTCTGAGTTTCGTTTACTTCCTGCTTCATTCTGGCAACGGGGCGCGTTAACCAGTCCACAGGCGCGAGCACTGTCTAACTGACAGCTATTAAAAAATTGCTTTCGAGGGGCTACTAACGATCCTCTGTCTGTGGAGCTTGCACTTCGCCTGTGGCACGTTTATCAAACGCCAGTCCTTTGCTGGAAGGGTTATCCTCTGACGGCACGGTTGTTAACCGTTAATATATTGCCTATCCTAGCATCTTTTAGCTATACCTACTCAAAATTGACTATCTTTGATGAGGCTTGAATAGCTTTTAGGTTACAGTTCCATACCCTAATCATGAGCAATCACAAATATAAGCGAAAGAGATATAAAAATTTACTCATACTTGGCATCATTTGGTTATTGGGGGCGGTGTGCGATCGCATTTGGTTTGCCTTAGATCGCTCTATTCCCGCCTGGGATCAAGCAGATTATTTAACTGGTACTCTAAACTATTGGCGATCGCTACAGAATCCCCAGTGGTGGAATCAAGAGTGGTGGCAAAGTCTTTGGCTGCTGTCTTCCAAAATACCGCCTTTAACCTACATCGTCACAGCGGTTGTTCAGAATATCTTTGGGATTGGACTAGATCAAGCAACCCTGGTGATGCTATTGTTCAGTGCAATTTTACTGAGTTCAGTGTATGGCTTAGGGAGTGTACTGTTTAGCGAGTCTGTTGGTTTATGGGCTGCTGCACTCTGTCAAGTTTTGCCTGCTCTTTATGGGTTTCGTCTAGAATTTCTCTTGGATTATCCCCTGACAGCTGTTGTTAGCTTGAGTTTCTTTTGCCTCACTGTTTGGCGGAGTTTTGGAACCGCAGAGGCGCAGAGGACGCCGAGGAAGAGAGGAGAAGTCTCCCTATCTCTTCTCTGGGCTGTAGCCTTCGGTATAACCTTGGGGCTGGCGTTGCTGGTGAAGCAGACAGCGTTGTTTTTTCTGTTGACGCCGATAGTCTGGGTTGGGGTGGGGGCTGTACTTGATCGGCGTTGGGGACGGTTAGTGCAGTTGCTGGGCAGTTTGTGTTTATCGGTGTTGGTTTTTGGTCCTTGGTATCGCACGAATTGGCTGCTTATCTTGACTTCTGGTAAACGTGCAACAATTGACTCTGCTATTGCTGAAGGTCAGCCAGGACTGGATAAGCTGGAATCTTGGTTTTATTATTGGAACCAGTTACCCTACCAGGTTTCTGTGCCTTTGTTAATTGTGCCTGTGGTGACATTGCTTTTGTGGTGGGGTCGTTCAAAATTTGCAGCTGAGAATGCAAAGCTCAAAACTATAGCCTTAAGTAAAGCGAAGTTTCAAAATTCACCACTCACATGGTTAGTTGTGTTTTGGGTTGGCGGATATTTTCTCTCATGTTTGAACGTTAACAAACATGAGCGTTATGTGTTGCCTTATTTACCAGTATTGGCGGTGCTTTTAGCTTATGGTTTGACGCGTTCTCGTAGTCTCCTAGGACAGCGTATCCGCTGGGGTACTATTGGTTTGGCAGTCATACTGATGTTGCTTAACTTATTTCCAGTGGGAGGTGTTGTTGGTGCTTGGGTGACACAAGCTTTGAGTCCCAATGCCCAGCATTATCCTTATATGAAAGCAGAGTTACCCCATCAGCAGGTGATTGCCCAAATTATCCAAACAGAACCATATTTACGTTCAACTCTGGGAGTTTTGCCATCAACGGCAGAAATTAACCAACACAATTTGAATTACTACGGGGCGCTACAAAACTTTCAAGTTTATGGGCGTCAGGTGGGAATTAGGAAAAAGTATGTCGATCAGGATGGGCGATCGCTTGAGTGGTTCCTCACAAAAACAGGAAAACAAGGACCAGTCAAAGAATCTCAAGCTGTTATGGTAAACACTGTGGAGCAAGGTGGTAATTTCCAACTCAATAAGTCTTGGAATTTACCGGATGAAAGTGTTCTCAAACTTTATCATCAAAAAACACCAACAGTTGAGGTAAAACACACCTCTGAACAAAAACCACAAGCCAGAATTGCCTTGTCGCAAGTTACAGTTCCAGAAAAAGCCCCGCCAGGATTATCAGTACCCGTAACTTACGAATGGTCTGGTTCTTGGGATGAACTACAACACGGGTTAGTACTGCTGACTTGGCATAATTCTAGGCAACCACCACTGATGAAAAACCTAACCCCCCAACCCCCTTCCCTGCAAGGGAAGGGGGAAGCAGATTCCCCTCCCCTATTAGGGGAGAGGTCAAAATCCCTATGGATACATGACCACGGTATTGCAATGGGGAATTTACATCCTGGTGGAAAAAAACCTGAAGGCACATTTCAGGTGATTGAAAAGATGGCGATGTTACCTCCTGCTGACATATCACCAGGAACCTACACCCTAGAAGCAATGTATCTCAACAGACTGTCAGGAGAAAGTTATTCTATTAAAGTGCCAAAAGTCACGCTGCAAATCGAACCTCAAGCACCTGCCGCACAAACACCAGAACTAGATTTAGTAACGCAGTTAGAGACTTTAGGCGCTCAATTAACTAAAGGAACTGAAGCAGTCAGTCAAGTTTTTGAGGAAATAGGGCGTATTAATCAATACGACCCGACTCAGGATTATTTGGTACAGGCGCGGTTGACTTTGGAATATCGATTGCAGCATATGACTCCAAACCGGGATTGGGCTTATGCTTTAGCTTTAGCAAACGTGTTGCAGCGACGGGTGGACGGTGCGATCGCATCTCTCAAACAAGTCATTCAGTTAGATTCCGAAAATCCCTACGCATATGCTTACCTGGCATTTGTCCAACTCTACAACTGGCAGCCAGCAGCAGCTCAAAAGTCCCTAGAACCCAGTTTAGCCAAAAATCCCAATTTACCTGAATTTAGAGGTCTTTCAGGGGTTGCTGCCCTGATGCAAGGCAATTTCGTTAAAGCGTGGAAAGACTTGTCAGCCCTGCGGGGAATTCAAAATTAAAAACCCCATACCTTATAGGGTATTGGGAAATTCAAAATAGTTTTTTAAACTTTGAATTTTGATAGCGTAAGCGCAAAGCATATCCCAGCAGAATATAGCGCTTCTTGTGTGGATGAAGTAATTATTTATCTGTGTCCATCTGTGTCCATCTGTGGTTCTCCTAACTTGATGTATTGCACTCAACCAACACTCGAAGCGCTATATGTCAATTAGTTTCTACAACCGCGACTGCTGACATTCCAGGAGTAATTCGAGATTCATAACCTTGAATACTCTCAGGTTCAAACACAATTTTCACCGGAATTCGTTGCACGTCTTGAGTCAGCGTGGAATTAGCCGTGGGATTCTCTTGTGGGAGAACGGCAACTTTGCCAAAAGAAGCGGGGGACATACTATCCACTTTGCCGCGAAACTTCCGATTCGGGAAAGCAGCGATTTTAACCGTCACGTTTTGCCCAGGCTGGATTTTTTCTAATTGGGTTTCTTTAAAGTTGGCAATAATCCAAGGATTCGGCTGCACTACCGTAATCAGAGTTTGTCCTGGTTGTACCTGCTGCCCTACAGAAACGTTTTTGTTACCAACTTTTCCAGGGACTAGCGCCGTAACATTGGTGTAAGATAGCTGGAGTTCAGCTTTTTTGACCTCCGCCTGCTTTTGGGCGACTGTAGCCAACGCTGTTTTGTACTTTTGCTGATTTATCTCTCTTTGCTGATTAATGGTTCGTGCCTGTAGTATTTTATTTCTGTTAGCAGCCTGTGTTGCTTGGGTATTCTTGTTTCCTCGAGTTGGCTTCGATTCAGGAACATTAATAGTGATGGCATCTTTGATATTTTCCGCTGCCAATGCTGCTTGCTGCTTGGCTAATTCTAGAGATGCTTTTGCCTGTGTCAGAGAGACTTGGTAGTCGTTCTTGTCAAGCTTCACCAAGACATCCTTTGGAGACACGACCTGGTTATCATTAACTGGTACTTCGGTGACTATTCCGGCTACGCGCGAAGTAACTTTGTAAATATTTGCCGTGACATAAGCGTTATCCGTTTGCTGAAACTTCATAGCATACTGCTGATTATACTGCCATGATCGGTACGCGTACGTTCCCGAGGCGATCGCTCCTGCGCCTAGCAACACTCCCAATATCACTTTCGGTAGCACATGGCGCTTGGACGGGGCTACAGGTTTTTTAATATCACCGTCAGAACCTTGCTCTAAAACTGTTTTTTCCTCTAATCCGGAAAAGTTCTGGTTTTGTTGTGAAGAATCTATGTGTTCCATTAGTGACCTTGCTTATTACAAATTATAAATACTGGGACTTCACGCACCGTAGTGATACATCTATATTTTTGGTCTTTTTGATTGATGCTTTTAGTGTATAAACTGTTCCCCCCAGAGTCCATACAGTTCATATTCTCCCTGTTAACTTGAGTTATGTCATTTTTTGCCTAAAATCTCATAAACTAGAAATCATCATTAAAATATAAGAAGCTTTAAAAGCTAAGTGATAATGATAATCATAAACAAGAGGCTAGGGCATGGTAGCTGACGTAATAGCTGACACAATAACAGATTCAGTTCCCGTTACTGTTTTAACAGGTTACTTGGGAGCAGGCAAAACGACACTTCTCAATCACATCCTGACTTATGAACATGGCAAGAAAGTCGCTGTGATTGTGAATGAGTTTGGAGAAGTGGGTATCGATAATCAATTAGTGATCGATACCGATGAAGAAATCTTCGAGATGAACAACGGCTGCATCTGTTGTACTGTGCGCGGCGACTTGATTCGCATCATCGGTAATTTGATGAAGCGGCGTAATAAATTTGACCATTTGGTTATAGAAACTACTGGTCTAGCTGACCCCGCGCCAGTGATTCAGACATTCTTTGTCGATGAAGATATGCGGGAAAAGCTAGAGTTAGATGCTGTAGTGACGGTGGTGGATGCTAAGCATATATGGCAGCACTGGGACGCAGATGAAGCGCAAGAACAGATTGCCTTTGCCGATGTGATTCTCCTGAATAAAACCGATTTAGTCCCAGCAGAACAGCTTGATGAGTTAGAAAAGCGGATTCGGGGGATGAATGCAATGGCTAAAATTTACCGCACCCGCAATTCTGAGGTATCAATGGATGCCCTGTTGGGTGTCAAAGCCTTTGACCTTAACCGCGCCTTGGAAATTGACCCAGAATTTTTGGGAGAAGATGCTCACCAACATGATGAAACGGTGTATTCTGTGGCTTTGGTAGCAGAAGGCGCACTCGATGGCGATAAGTTAAACGATTGGTTGGGACACTTACTGCAAACCCAAGGACCAGATATCTTCCGCATGAAGGGTATTTTGAGTATTGCTGGGGAAGATAACCGCTTTGTGTTCCAAGGGGTACATATGTTGTTTGAAGGTAAACCAGAACGCCCCTGGAAAGATGGCGAAACCCGCAAAAACGAACTGGTTTTCATCGGTCGTAATTTGGATGAAGCCCAACTTAGACAAGATTTTCTCGCTTGCTTGGCTTAACTGAAATGGGGAAGATGAGGGAGAGTAGTCATTAGACAAGATTGCATCTGTTTGATTCCATTTGTGTCCATCTGTGTCCATCTGTGGTTAATTATTCTTTTTTTTGGAATGAATGCAAGAAGTCTATTGTTCATCTACTTCCTCATCCCCCTCATCCCCCTCATCCCCCTCATCTTCCCTACACAACCATGAACCCCTCAACCCTCAACACTCAAGAATTTGAAGAGCAATATTCGGGGACACTTTCAGATTATGTCACTGCGATCGCCTGGTCCCCACAAGGTACAACCCTAACAGCAACTTCTGCTGCTGGTGAAGTCGTGCTGTGGCAAAATGGTGACTTAGCAAGTTTACAGACTCCACAAGGTGAATCAGTAGACTGCGTTGCCTTTTCTCAAGATGGGCAATTTTTAGCCGTTGGTGGACAGGATGGAAAAGTGAAAATTTGGCGAGAAAGTGAATTAATCGCCACTTTAGAAAATGCCCCCGCTTGGGTTGATAAGCTGGCGTGGAGTCCCACCAGTCATTTACTCGCTTTCAGTTTAGGGCGTTACGTGCAAGTGTGGGACGCCGATACTCGCGAGGTTGTCGTTACCCTGAATTTTGATAACTCTTCGGTACTAGGTATTGATTGGCGTTGTGATGGACAGTACCTTGCCATTGGTGGATATCAGGGAGTAAAGGTATGGGATTGCCAAAACTGGGATGATGATCCATACATCCTGCACATACCTTCTGTCAGTTTAGCTATAGGTTGGTCACCAGACGGGAAATATCTTGCCTCTGGTAATATGGATCGCACCATTACTGTTGTAGAATCACACTCATTATGCTCTGGTGGCGAAAGCGAACCTTGGGTGATGCGAGGTTTTCCTGGCAAAATTCGCGATCTTGCATGGTCACAACTCACGACTCAACAAGGCGCACCTCTGCTTGCTTGTTCCAGTGTGGACGGTATTGTGGTATGGGAGAAGCAGGCTGATGATTCTTCAGGTTGGGAAGCAACAATATTAACGAATCATGTTGATGTGATTGGGGCGATCGCCTTTGCCCCTAAAAGCTTGCTTCTTGCTTCCGCTGGCGCTGATGGCTGGATTTGCTTATGGGAAGAAGCAAAGCAAGTCTCCCAAATTCTCACAGGTGCATCCTCCGGCTTTTCAAGACTCGCTTGGCATCCCCAAGGTAAGCAACTTGCCGCAGGTGGTGAAAATGGCGAATTGTTCCTTTGGTCAAAAACGACGCGGGGTTGCGGAAGTTCGTAGTGAGGACTTTAGTCCTCTTTCCCGATACACCGAGGACTGAAGTTTTTACTACAAACAAGTTTTTTATGGGCAATTAAGCGAACATCATATCAACCCTTCATGATATGCAAAGGTATTGTTGAATCAAGAGGATTTCTATTTTTAGAAGTTTAAAATATCTAATGATTCTTCTATTTCTAAATCTAAAATTTTTTCCCTGACATTTTTGTGTTTCTCTACCTTACCTTCTTTTCGATAAAACTCTGCTGCTTTTTGAAAATCATCAATAACCCCCTGCTTATCTCCTAAGTTATAACGAGCATAACCACGATTGTAATAGGCATCTGCATCATTGGGATTCATCTTAAGAACCTGAGTATAGTCCTCAATCGCGCCCTGATAATCTCCCAAGTCATAACGAGCATGACCACGGTTATAATAAGTATCAACATCATTGGGGCTCATCTTAAGAACCTGAGTATAATCCTCAATCGCTCCCTTGTAATCGCCTAAATCAAAACGAGAATTACCACGTTTTTTGTAACTAAGAGCATCATTAGGGCTCATTTCAATTGACTGACTAAAAAGCTCAATAGCTCTGTTTGAATCTCCAAAATTAGAACTATTTGGATTAATCTTGATAGCCTGATTATAATCCTCAATAGCTCCGTGATAATCGCCTACATGATAGCGAATATCAGCGCGGTTTCTGTAAGCAACGGCATCATTGGGATTGATTCTGATCGCTTGAGTGTAATCTGCGATCGCTCCTTCGTAATCTCCTAATTGATAACGAGCCAAACCAAGTTTGGTGTAAACTTTACCGTAATAAGGATTAATTTGTATTACCTGAGTGTAGTCTGCAATTGCTTTCTCGTAACTGCCTAAGTGATAATGAGCTAGACCACGTTTATAATAAGTATCAGCATCTTTAGAGTTAAGTTTTAAAGCTTGATTGTAGTGATTGATTGCAGCGTTGTACTGTTTTTTCTCAAACGATTCATCACCCTGTTTTACATAAAGCAGATTTAAATCTCCATTATGGAAACGGAGATAGTCCTTTTGCTCAGGAGAAAAGTTAGTTTTAAGAACCTGTTGCTTTGGTAGTTGCTGATAGCTAGGTTCCTGCTTAGTTTTATAGTTTTCAATTTGAGGTTTTTGGTTATAAGAGTTGAGAACCGTAAAGGATTCTAACTGTTCTAAATAGCACCGTAAGCCACCGCCATACAGTAATTGTTCTATCCCAAACGAAATTTTCCCAGTTTTCAGTTTAATCATTTGGGTAGGAAGAAAGCCAGCGAAGAAGAGGTGATATTCAGGTTGCGCTTCATTGACTTCCTCTTGAATTAAAATGCAGGCTACAACTGCATTTTTTTGAACTTCTTCTGCATTAATTGTCCATCTGACTTTATTGATACTGCCGTGGCGAGATTTTACTGCAATACCAACAGATGGATCAAAAGTCAGCGTAAAATCAACTTTACCATCGCCAATGCCGAATCGTTTTTCATAATCGACTTCAGTCACAAAAGCAGCCAAACGTTCTTTGACAACTTCTTCACCTAATTTTCCTTTCAAATTACTGATAAAAACATCACGGACTGCTGAAGTGCGCTTATATTTCTCAGCCATCTGCCAGCAAAATTCTCGTAGTGTCTTTAACCTCTCTCCGGAGATCACCGTTAATTCGCTATATTGTCCTTCTGTTTCACAATGCAGCAAACAACCAGATGTTAACCTTTTAATGAAATCAGATTGTAGCGATCGCAGTAGGGTAATCCAGTCCATTTATAGTTCTGCGAATCTTTTTGTTTATTGTATTAAAATAGCAAAGAGCGCGAGAACTTGTCTTTGTTGTACTGAATTTAACATCCTCACGCATAGAACCCCACCCCCAACCCCCTCCCCGCAAGCAGGGAGGGGGCTAATGATGTGGTGAGTGGGGGTGCAATGGTGTTTGCGAGGAAGTGCAAGCGTTCTTTGTTGAGGGTGATGGTGTTGTTTAGTGGTTGGAGTCCGGTAGTTGGGAACAATAAATTAACATCAATCAGATACCAATCCACCAAATGACTCAACAAGACAACCCACCCAACTTTGCATCTCACTCTAATCCCCCCTCCTCGCTTGCGGGGAGGGGGTTAGGGGGTGGGGTTCCGGGACACGCTTGGCAAACGCCGCCTGAACTCTGGGAGAAACTCAAACCACTTGCGCGACAGATGCGGCGCGAACCCACCCCAGCAGAAGAGAAACTTTGGCAGAAATTGAGACACAAGCAGCTTTTAGGGTTTAAGTTTCGCCGTCAGCACGTAATTGACCGCTTTATTGTGGATTTTTACTGCGGGGAAGCGCGATTAGTTGTGGAGGTGGATGGCGGTGTTCACCAGTACACTCAGCAGGAAGATGCAATTCGTCAAGAATTTTTGGAGAGTCTGGGGTTGCGGGTGGTGCGGTTTAGGAATGAGGATGTTTTGAATTCAATTGATGCGGTGTTGGAGGAGATTGCCGGTTGGTTGCAGAGGTAGAACCCCACCCCCAACCCCCTCCCCGCAAGCGAGGAGGGGGCTAATGATGTGGTGAGTGGGCTTGTAATAGTGTTTGGCAAGAAGTGCGATCGCGTTTCTGCTATCAATCAATGCCAATGTGATTTTTAGATTACAATACAAAACAATACAAACGCGACCAATAAGCTACAGGTGCTCCCCTTTTCAGAGCCGCTGAATAATTTGATCAAGAGCGTCTTCGCAATCAGTAATACGCTGCTTTACAACAAGTACATTTTGGTTGTACACCTTGTGGTGTCCCTGTACCATTTTTGATAGTGGTTGTCCTAAGTGAGCAGCTACAACACCTGCAGTGTTAAAGTCACGAAGCGGCACAGAGTAAGTATCTCGAAATTCCTCTATGGAATTAATCGATTGATTCCGTGGAGTAAATCGTTCAGGATTTGCTTTGTAAGCATTATATAGAGTATCTGCTGTGGCATCAGAAAGCGCTCTAAAAGCTTGTGCTGGACCTTGATATTGGGTTAGCCTGTTCCCTACAACTATGTGAATCTTGGGTACGTCCAGATGAGCCTGAACTCCACGTGTTGCATAAGTCCAACTACCATATATTGGATGTGGTGGATTTGTGCCATGCAGGAGTGTAAACATTGCTCTTGTTGCAACTCTTGATGAATCGTCAGCATTTACCGGAACAATCAATCTGCTTACTGAAGATATAGCAATTTCTGTGTAAATACTGAAACTTGGATTTGTATCAACGAAAACCATCCAGTCTGCTTGACGATCTTCTTGAGAAATCTTATTGATGAACTCACGCAATATAGTGTGCACCCACAGCCAAGGATCTGAATTGGGAGTCAGTGCTGGTGCTGCGGCAGCCTGATTTATTGCTGGTACCATTGGTTCAAGGTTGCCATCACCACAGAGCAAGTACAGGTTTTCTGGCATTTTACTGTTAACTTGAACAATCTGAGTAACAAAGTCCATTGGTGGTGGCAACGGAGCACGAGCACCACTACAGATTACTTCGCTTAAGTATCCAACTACTGTTTTTGGAATTGGTTGTACTGTGCAGTATTCGAGTAGTTTTCTTTCACCCACTTGGCCACCACCCAACAGCATCATGGATGAGTTACCTTGTGGGTACATATCAATTACTAAAACTTTTTTATTTTGGAATTTTTCGGCGTACCTGGAGGCAATATGAAAAGTGATAGTACTTTTGCCAACTCCACCTTTGTTATTCCAAATAGCGTAACTATTAATTAATGCCATAATATTTGTTATTTAAAGCTTTTGGGCAAGATAATGTTCTTCTGATAGTAGCAACAAAATTTGGATTTGCCTCCAACAGTTCTAAATTTAATAATCTACGTAAATCCTGAAAATAATTCAGGATGTTCTAAAAAAGGCTTCATTCCACGAAATAGCGAAGGCATTGATATAATTTTGATTTTCAACGAAGTCCTTGCTGCCGCAACCAAGTATCATTCCATGCGGCATCCTCTTCTGATAGTGGTGGCACTGGTTCACGGCTATAATCTATGACTAAATCATAACTAGCCCGATTATATATTTCACTTATTAATGTTTGTAAATAAATTAATGGTTCAACATCTTCTGAACGCAAAGGCAACGGAAAAGAAGGAATCACATTTTGTAAATAAAAAGCATATAAATCAGCTTTGGGACGGTTTTCACCGCGACTGACCAAAATCCGATAATCACTTTGAATATCATTGTGCAAAATCGGCATTGGTTTGCCGTCTCGCAGCAAGTCGATTTCAACTAAATTGGTGAAACTTCCTAGCACCCGCTGACGCTTTCTTTCATATGCCTTGCGTCCTTCTCCTGCACGTTTATTCTTAGGTGAGAGAACCTCAATAACTGTCACCACTTCCCGCGTCGTCACTTCTCGCACTTCCAGATAACTTTCCCTAACAGTTTCAGGCATAGGAATTGTCACTGTCATGGGCGTAACTGGAGGTGTCGCAACAGCAATATTCGCCGTTTCTGGGTTTGTTGCAGTTTGGGAACGTTGTACCGCAACATCAGGAATACCCACTAACAGAGAATCTTCTCCACTTGTTTGATACACCCGTTCTTCAATGTCCACTATGTATTTAGGACGCACTTGGGGAGAAAGAGAATCTGCAATTGCCACTATCAATCGCTTATGAACTTTCTGCCATAATGCAGGGTTTTCTAAATACGGATTCATTCCAGGAAACGGCGAAGGCATAAAAACACCTCAACAGCAAATTTGAGAATCTTCTCTTATCCCCCTCCTCGCTTGCGGGGAGGGGGTTAGGGGGTGGGGTTCTACCTCACATCGTAGCCAAACAAATTCACATCCACTTCTCCCAACTGCAAATCCCCCAAACCATACTCCGCCCAACGCCTCTCAACCATCGCCGCCACCTCTGGATCTGACTCCAAAGGCGCACCCCACTCATGTTCAGTTTCCGGCGGAATCTTTGTTGTTGCATCAATTCCCATTCTTCCACCCAAACCAATCTTCTCGCTGGCAAAATCCAAACTGTCAAATGGCGTATTCGGCAAAATAAACACATCTCGCGTCGGATCAACTTTAGAACTAATCGCCCACACCACTTGACGCGGATCTCTAATATTGATGTCTTTATCCACCACAATCACAAACTTGGTGTAAGTAAACTGTGGTAAAGCACTCCAAAAAGCAAGAGCTGCCCGTCGCGCTTGTCCGGGATATGCTTTATCTATAGATATAATCGCTGCTTTGTACGATAGCGCTTCCATCGGCAAGAAGAAATCCACAATTTCTGAGACTTGTTGCCGCAAAATGGGGGTGTAGATGCGATTGAGGGCGATCGCCATCATTGCTTCTTCTTTCGGTGGACGCCCGCTAAATGTGGTTAAATAAATCGGGTCTTTGCGATGCGTCATGCAATGGAAGCGAATCAGGGGCGAATCTTCCACGCCGCCGTAATAACCCATGTGATCACCAAACGGACCATCTGGCAATACTTCTCCTGGTGTAATTGTCCCTTCCAGGACGAATTCCGAATCCGCTGGAACTTGCAAATCTACCGTTTTACACTTTGCTAACTGCACACCAGAACCGCCGTAAAGCCCAGCGAACAGCCATTCTGACAAGTCTACAGGGATTGGCGTTGCAGCCGCCATGATAATCAGAGGATCTACACCAAGGGCGATCGCCACTTCTAATTTTTTCCCACGTTCTGCTGCCTTGCGTAAATGTCTTGCGCCACCCCGCACGGATAGCCAGTGAACGGTCATCGTATTCTCAGATTGCAGTTGCAAGCGATACACCCCCACATTTGGGGTTCCCGTTTCACAATCCTTGGTTATCACTAGCCCAAGCGTGATAATCTTGCCTGCATCACCCACGTAAGGACGTATCAAAGGTAACTTATTTAAATCCAACTTATCACCTTCAACAACCACCTGCTGACAAGCGGGGAAAAAGTCGCGTCCTGGTTTTGCCTTCAGGACATCAAACAGCACCTTACCAAACTCTACCGCCTGAGAAATCTTCTTAGGTGGTTTTGGTTGTTGCAGCATTGCTAACTTTTTGCCCAATTCCTCTAACTCCTGGGGATGCTGCATATTCATCGCCCAGCATATCCGTTCCACTGTTCCCAGCAAGTTCACCGCCACCGGGAAGGATGCACCTTTGACATTTTCAAATAGGAGTCCAGGACCACCTTTTTGCAGCATCCGGTTGGCAATCTCAGCAATTTCTAAATCTGGGTCAACTGGCGCTGCAATCCGCCGTAATTGTCCCTTTTCTTCCAGAATTTTGATGAATCCCCGCAAATCTCTTGCCATTGTTCCAATAAATTAATATTTAAGAAGTGTGAAGCGCTTTCTTATATTATTAGTCATGAGTCATGAGTCACTCGTTATGATATGTTTTTCCTCTAGTCCCCCACTCGCTTTAACTGCCAATTAACTTGGGAATTCATTTTCTTTAACTAATAATAAAAATAATTCTGCTATTCTCACCGGAGTATGCATTTATTTTTACCAGTAAGGGCTTACCTGATTCAATATGACTAGAATATATGATACTTTTCTAGCAGGCGGTCTTGTCATGTGGCCTCTGTTGGGTTTATCCGTAGTAACTTTAGCATGTATCTTGGAACGCAGTTGGTTCTGGTTGATGCTAGTGATTCGAGAAAAACAAGTAGTGCGTGAAATTTTTGCCGCGGCAAAGGTAGACTTAGAGAAAGCCGAAAAAATTGCAGAAACTAGCCAAACTTTAGCCATTAGTCGCTTTTTAGTGGAACCTCTGAGGCTAAAAAATCCCACTCCCGAAACGTTTCATTTGGCAATCAAAGCCGCTTGTGATAAAGAATGCATAGCAATGCGTAAAGGTGATATGCTACTGGAAAGTGTAGTGGCGATCGCCCCTTTGCTGGGTATCCTAGGTACGGCAAATGGTCTGTTCACTGTTTTC
Source organism: Scytonema sp. HK-05 (assembly GCF_963872035.1). Classification (NCBI taxonomy): domain Bacteria; kingdom Bacillati; phylum Cyanobacteriota; class Cyanophyceae; order Nostocales; family Scytonemataceae; genus Scytonema; species Scytonema sp. HK-05. The sequence continues at coordinate 9,653 of NZ_CAWMYC010000134.1, read as the reverse complement.
ACTCATCTCAAAACTAACTCTGTGGGCATTACTGATTTCTCTACAGTAACCTCTGGTATCATTGAGGCGCTGATTACCTCTATAACTGGGATAGCTGTAGCAATTTTTGCCTTTGTATTCTTCAGAATTTTTTTATGTTTGCAATCACAGCAAATGAGCTTTTTTTCTCAAGTTGGTAACGAATTGGAACTCATTTACTTGCAATGTTGGCATCAACCTTCTACCCAACCAAGCACCCAGACTAATAATGACCAGTAAACAGTGAACAGTTATTTAGTGATGAGTGAACAAAACATAACTACTCCCTTCCCGCCCGTTCGCCGCTCTTGCGTTCCCCCAGGGTAAAATACCTAATATCACTAGTTCTAAATATCCATTAATCATACTTTTTCAAGAAATCTAATAGACAAGATTGCAGAATGTGAGTTCTATCTGTGTCCATCTGTGTCCATCTGTGTCCATCTGTGGTTAATTATTCTTTTTTTTGGAATGAATGCAAGAAATCTAATGACTAATTCACAACTCACAACTGATAACTGACTGAAACAGGAGCAGTTCTCCAAGTAACAATAATTGCTCCTGTTCCATCTGTGGTAGGCGCAAAAGAAATGTATTCGGTGAAAGTACTCTTTTTAACTTCATAAAGTGGTCCTCCGCCGTAAGTATTTATTTGAGATACTTGAAAACCTTGCGCCTCCAGTTTTGTCTTGATAAGCAAGGCTAATTCATCAGGAGTTTTGTCTATAGCGGTACCAAAGATATTCTCTACTCCAGGTTTTGAAAGAGAAAATTTATCTGGTTCTGCAAAATTTAAATCTGCTGTCAAGATAATTTCTCTTCCAAGACTGATAAAGGTAGTATCAAATGCTTCTTTGTCGGAAATCTGGGGTAGCATCTCGGATGTTTGCAGATCAGGTTTATCTATATATCCTGGTAACGAATCAACGTAAACTTTTTGAGTACTCGTGTTTGTAGAAAAGTCAGAAACAACACCAGAAGCAGTAGAATCTTTAGAAGGGCGAGCAAGAGATTTCTTCTTTTGTTTTAAATAAGGTTTTCGCTTAGTTGTGGAAGTAGGCAATTGTTTCTTATTCTTAGTTGTCTGCTCCTGAGAATTAGCTATGACAGGCGAGGGTACCGAAGACGGGGAGAGTAAAGGAAGCGATGCAGTGAGTTCTTCTCTATTCTCGGTGTCCTCTTCCATGTATCCCTCCGGAAGCGCATTCTCTTGACTGCGTTCCCATGTTTCCATAAATTCGGGGGTAGCAAGCGGTGGTGAGACTTCCTCAATCAGAGGGTCAGGTTCTGTTACCACAGAAGTATCCACAGGTGGTTTAGGAGCTACAAGCGTTTTATCTGCGCTGAAAAGTTCAGTACCTGTTGTTACTGGAAACACATTTAAGTCTTTTTCATTTTTTGCCGTTTCTTCATTTTTTGCTGTTTCTTCATTTTTTGCTGTTATAAACAGTTGTGTCTTTCCAGGAAACAATGAAGATATTGGTATTGCAAGTAATATGCCATGTAATATTAATGAAAGTAGCAGCATATATGGAGATATTTGCTGCAAGCCTAGAAGTAAAGTTTTAGGAGAAAATGATTGGAGCATAAGGGTTTTGCGCTCTTTGAATTGCTCAATTAGCCTTCAAACTCATTCAAACAAAATCTAAAATATAGCAATCCGCGCAGGATTTATGAAAAATCTTAAGTATTGTAGGGTGGGCAGTGCTTACCGTATTTTCCCGACTACATCCGGGTTTTGCGTTCGCACTGCCCACAGAAGCGTGTCGTTCAAAAATCTGCGGAGGAGTCCTATACCATCAATTCATTATTTTTAAAGTATAAAATTATATCTTATTTTATGCAATATAAAAATATTTACTCTTAAGAGGTTTTATAATTTTCTTAGGAATTAAATATAATACCTAGGAAAAAAAATAGCCTTTACTTTTTAATATTGAGTCTACATAATAAATATTTGAAATTTACTTTTCCAAAATATTGAGGACATTTAAAAAATATTTAATTTTTAATTTATCATCCCTTAATCTTTTATTAACTAGCGTCATAGTAGGGTATTTGCGTATTGTCGTTCAACAAAATTTTTTTCGTTAATTAACGAGGCATATGAAATTTTCAACTACCGTTTTGAATCGTGTAGTTAGTGCTTCAGCGCTCACGGCTGTTGTTGCTTTTGGACCGATTTTTACAGCAAATTCCCAACAAGCACAAACTATCAATGGTGCAGGAGCAACCTTTCCGGCTCCGCTCTACGAACGTTATGCTCGTGAAGTAAAAAAGAAGCATCCAGAGCTAGGAGTGAACTATCAAGCCGTTGGTAGTGGTGCTGGTATCCGTCAAGTCATTAGCGGAACTGTTGACTTTGGTGCTAGTGATGCTGCAATGAAAGATGAGGAAATCGCCAAAGTCAAGAATGGTGTCATCCTAGTACCGACTGCAGGTGGTGCTGTTTCTGTTGTTTATAATATTCCTGGTGTAAAAGAACTGAAATTGTCTCGCAAGACACTCCCAGGTATTTTCTCTGGTCAAATTACTAACTGGAACGACGCTCAAATTAAAGCTGATAATCCTGGTGTCAATTTACCAAATCAGCCGATTAAGGTTGTTGTTCGCGCTGATAGTAGCGGTACAAGTTTTATTTTCTCCAACCACTTAACTAGCATTAGTCCTTATTTCAAGGGCAGAATTGGTGCCAGCACCACTCCGAACTGGACTATTCCAAATGCGCTTAAGGGGAAAGGAAACCCAGGCGTTGCTAATTTAGTAACTCGCACTCCTGGTGCTATTGGTTATGTTGAATATCAATATGCCCAGACGAACAAATTAAGTTCAGCACAGGTGCAGAACAAGCAAGGACAATTTGTAGCTCCTTCTTTACAAGCTGCAAATGAAGCATTGTCAAATGTAAGCTTCCCAGAAAATTACCGCGTTTTTGTTGGCGATCCAACACAAGGTTATCCTATCGTTGGTCTGACCTGGCTATTGGTCTACAAGAGTTATCCTAATGCTGCCAAAGGAACTGCTGTGAAGAACTTTGTGAATTGGGTGTTAACCGATGGTCAACAGATTAATGACGACCTCAACTACACTCGCATTCCAGCTCCTGTAGCTCAAAAGGTAATACAAACGGTTAACAGCGCTATCAAATAATTTATCATCTGACACTTTTTGCTCTACCAGGGTGGCCAAGCAGTCCACCCTAATGTCATGAAAATAGTTTAATTTACTGATGAGTAATGGCTAATTCCTCTGAACCAGCTAATAGCAATCAACCTAATTTGATTGATGAGAGTATAGACATAACAGCGACCAGTGGGAAAAATTTTTGGATAGACCAAGGATTTACATGGCTAGTTTACGTACTTGCTGGCGTGACGGTTGCTGTCCTGTTGTGGATGAGTTTGGTCGTTTTCCAACAAGCTTTACCAGCTATTCAAAAGTTTGGACTCGGCTTCTTATGGGGTCAAGAATGGAATACAGGGAATCTGGTTTTTGGTGCTTTGCCTTACATTTACGGAACTCTGGTTAGTAGTGCGATCGCCATGTTGTTAGCTGTACCAGTAGGGATAGCGGTCGCTTTAATTACCAGTGAAAATTTTATCGCTCCTTCAGCACGAACGACCATAGCTTTTGTTGTCGAGCTGATCGCCGCTATTCCTAGCGTCATTATCGGTTTGTGGGGTGTTTATATCTTTATTCCGGCGCTGGTACCCCTACAAACTTTGCTATCCAGCACCTTTTCTTGGATACCTCTGTTTAGTACACCAGGTCCGGCTGGATTCAATATGTTGACTGCTGGCATAATTCTTGCGATTATGATTCTGCCTACGATGGCAGCAATTAGTCGTGAAGTTTTGTTAGTCGTTCCTAAGGAGTTGCGAAGCGGCTCAATGGCTTTGGGTTCTACCCGTTGGGAAACCATTTTTCGGGTCATACTACCTGCTGCATTTTCTGGAATTGTCGGTGCAGCTATGCTTGCCTTGGGAAGAGCTTTGGGAGAAACAATGGCTGTCACTATGGTGATTGGTAACTCGGCTCAGATTAGTGCTTCACTACTCGACCCAGGTTACACAATTCCCTCTGTACTAGCCAATGAATTTGCTGAAGCTCAAGATCCATTGCACATTGGTGCTCTGACATATTTGGGTTTGATTTTGTTTGTTGTGACTTTAGTTGTCAATATTTGTGCTGTGGTGATAGTACAGTTTGTTGGTCGTAAGAGTAGATAAGAAGCTATTTCAATCCCTAATAAGGATTCATACACTTTATTTTCTACAGTTATGTAGAAAATATTACATCCAAAAATCGGGATGTGTATTCGGCTCAAATGAAAACCGCCATAACTGTAAACACGCTAAGGACACATACTTGTAGCGCAAATCATTGACAACAATCTCCTCTTAGGGATATTTCCAAAGAGAGACGCCAAAGTTGCCAACTCATTTGAATATGTAAAGGCGTAAGCGATATGACCAGTAATCGAGAATCTGAAATAGATAAATCTGTGGCAGCAGAAATATATAGTCCTCTACCGTCTGTCAGGCTGATATTTGACAATGGAATGACTGTGATAGCATTCTTGCTCTCAGCTTTAGCTCTGATTCCTTTGCTGTCATTACTGTGGGAAATCATCGGACGAGGTATAACAAGCCTCAAGCCGTCAATGTTTGTAACATCAGTCCTCTATGATGGATTTGGCAATGCAATTCTTGGTACCTTAGAAATGGTAGCAATTGCTGTGCTATTGAGTGTTCCCACTGGACTCATGACAGGCATATTTCTATCAGAAATTGGTAGAGGAAATCGAATTGGTCGTGCTGTTCGCTTTGTCGCCTCTATCCTCACTGGAGTTCCTTCGATTGTAGTAGGTATTTTTGCATATGCTGTGATTGTATCAATCACTAAGCAATTTAGTGCGATCGCAGGTGGTTTTGCATTAGCAGTTCTCATGCTTCCTGTTGTCGTACTGACAACAGAAGAAGCCTTAAAACTTGTTCCCACCTCTGTACGTCTTGGATCTGCCGCTTTGGGAGGAACTCGCTTCCAGACCATTTTTCGCGTCGTTGTTACCGCAGCACTTCCTGCAATTACCACAGGAGTTTTGTTAGCCGTAGCGCGTGCTGCTGGTGAAACAGCACCATTGATTTTTACTGCTTTGTTTAGTCTAGATTGGTCAAGCGACTTAATCAGTCCAACAGCTTCGCTATCAGTATTAGTTTTTAACTTATATAACGATCCCTCACCAGAAAAAACAGCATTAGTCTGGACAGCTTCTCTGGTCTTAGTTGGGATCATTATGTTAATCAGTATTCTCTCTCGTGTCTTCACTAGAAAGAGAAACGTATAATCACAACATCAGCAACGGTGTGAGTTTTTGTTGTAGTACCTAGCACAGTATGAGTAAGTTAAACCCAGCCATCCAAGTCAAGAATCTCCGCTTCTACTATGGCACTTCCAAAGCGTTGGAAGGCGTGTCAATGGACATCTACCAGAACCAAGTTACCGCAATTATTGGTCCTAGTGGTTGTGGAAAATCAACTTTTATTAAATGCCTTAATCGTATTAGCGAATTAGAAGGACCAGTAAAAGTAGATGGCAGCGTAGAATTTTATGGTCAGAATATTTACAACTCTCGTGTGAACTTAAATCGGCTACGCCGCCAGATAGGTATGGTGTTCCAAAAGCCGAATCTTTTTCCCATGAGTATTTACGATAATATCGTCTACGGTATAAAAATAGCTGGATGGCGTCCGAGAGCAGAGTTAGATGCAATTGTCGAATCGGCTCTCAAAGGTGCTGCTATCTGGAATGAAGTAAAAGATAAACTACAGAAATCTGCTTTGGGGCTTTCTGGGGGTCAACAACAAAGACTGTGCATTGCCCGTGCTTTGGCAGTTAAACCAAAAGTTTTATTAATGGATGAGCCTTGTTCGGCTCTTGACCCCATTGCAACAATGAAAATAGAGGAACTTATCTACAGTTTACGCGACGAACTGACAATTGCAATTGTTACTCATAATATGCAGCAAGCAGCTCGGGTTTCTGATTTCACCGCTTTCTTCAGCACCGACGAAAGTCGGATTGGTCAAATGGTTGAATTTGGATCAACAACTCAAATCTTCAGCAACGCCCTAGATCCTCGTACCCGCGACTACACTTCCGGACGTTTTGGATAAAGAGTTTAACCATCTAAAAAAAATCGCTAGCTTGTGTCTAAAAGGCTAGAAAAAGAGATGCTCTAACCTGACTCAGGTTATCACAGTATTTTTATGAAGTATACCTTCAAGAAAAGTTCACAAGCTGATCATTCAAGTATCATTTGTGTTCCCGCTTGATAAGCTAGCTTCTTACTCTCAAATAAGTGCCTTATTGATAATCTTCAACTTTAATTAATGTTTCACTTTTACAAATAATATGAAATTATAAGCTTTTTTAATTAAGTGCAATACAGGAGGTAGTACGCCCTTGGAGGTCTCCTCAAGAGTTTAAACTGGCGTCACAATTGTAGGGACACAGCATTGCTGTGTCCTTAGCCATGCTGTACGCAATATTAGAACCGCTATGAGTGAATTTTTCAGTGACTTCATAGTGATACTAGCTTTAATTGGATTGCTGCTACTTCAGAAAAAAATATTTTTAATCAAAGCATTTCTTATTCTTAACCTACGTATGAGAGGTTCGATGGGAATGTAGAGAAGTAAATATCATAACTTCAGTACATTTCAAGATTGACAGATGTTTACAGTTTCTTTTCCACCGCATCTGTCATAAAAAAGAGATTCAATCTCGATATTTGTGCTGCAAAAAAAACTTCTCCTCAATGCTAGGCAGATAGTTAGTTACCGCTTAAGAAATTAGGTTGCGACAAACAAGGGAAAAACTATGGCAAACGTAACACTCAAGGGATTTGCAGTTTTAAACGCAGATACATTTGCTGAGGGTCCTCCCTCTGGAAACTTTATCACAGGCACTACAAATGGAAGGGCAACACCGTTTCCAAATCAGCCTGTTCAAGGCTTTAGTGCCGTGCAGTTTGCTGATCCAAACACTTTCTGGTTTCTGCCTGACAACGGTTTCGGCGCAAAGAACAACAGTGCTGATTTCCAACTGCGGATTTATCGCCTTAACCCTAGCTTTCGTGGTACGCACGGAGGTGACGGTAGCGTTCAGGTATCGAATTTCATCCAGCTTTCTGATCCCAATAATCAAGTCCCCTTCAAAATCGTCAACGAAGGTACCACAGACCGTCTGCTAACTGGTGCAGATTTCGACACAGAATCCTTTGTCTTACCTGGCGATGATACTATCTGGATTGGCGATGAATTTGGTCCTTACCTATTGCACTTTGATACAACAGGTAAATTATTAGAGGCTCCGATTCCCACGCCCAACTACTACAATCTGAACACTCTCAATGGTCAACCCCCCATTGTGATTGGTCACCGAGGTGCCAGTGGTGAGCGTCCAGAACATACCCTAGAGTCATACAAATTGGCAATCCAGCGAGGAGCTGACTTTATTGAGCCAGACCTAGTTTCCACCAAAGATGGAGTGTTAATCGCTCGCCATGAAGTAAATATAACAGAAACCACCGATGTAGCAAGTCGTCCAGAGTTTGGCGATCGCTATACGACCAAAACCATTGACGGTGTCACTGAAAAAGGATGGTTTGCGGACGACTTTACCTTGGAAGAAATTAAGACTTTGCGAGCCAAAGAACGTCTTTCTTTCCGGGATCAGTCATATAATGGCAAGTTTGAAATTCCTACCTTTCAAGAAATCATCGATTTGGTCAAGCAGGTAGAAGCCGAAACAGGTCGCAAAATTGGTATCTACCCCGAAACCAAGCACCCCACTTACCACGATTCTGTGGGCTTGTCCTTGGAAGAACCACTGGTTGAAACTCTCGAGAAAAACGATTTTACTGATCCAAGCCGGGTGTTCATCCAGTCTTTTGAAGTTGGGAATCTTAAAGAACTCAACCAGAAAATAGATGTACCGCTGATCCAATTACTGGATGCAACTGATGTTAACCTTGACGGTACGCTGATTGAAAAGCAGCCCTACGATTTTGTCGTGAGTGGTGATCCCCGTACCTATGGGGACCTGCGGACTCCTGAGGGTTTGCAGGAAATTGCGACATACGCCGATGGTATTGGTCCTTGGAAGCGGATGATTGTCTCTGTTAAGGGTGTTGATGCCGATGGCGATGGCAAAGCGGATGATGTCAATGGAGATGGTGCCGTCAACGACGCTGACAAAACCACTCTACCTCCCACAACTTTGGTACAAGATGCCCATGCAGCAAGTTTGCTGGTACATCCCTACACTTTCCGTAATGAAAGTCAATACTTGGCAGCAGATTACAACGGAAACCCAGAACTGGAGTTCCAGCAGTTTATCAAGTTAGGAGTGGATGGCTACTTCACCGACTTCCCTGGTACCGGAGACAAAGTCCGCGATCAAATTACTGGCGAATTTGTGCGATCGCCCGACAACCCTGATGTGCTTGCAGCCCTTGCCCCCTCTAACCTCGGCGGTTCCAAAGGCTTTGAAGGCTTGGCAATTAGTCCTGACAAAACCAAACTATATCCCCTGCTAGAAGGAACAGTTCTCGGCGATCCCAGCAATGCCCTGCGAATTTATGAGTTTGATGTTGCTAGCAAACAGTATGACGGACTAGTTGGGTACTACCGTCTAGAAGACACCAGCCATGCGATTGGTGACTTTACCGTTGTCAACGACAATGAATATTTGGTGATTGAGCGCGATAACGGACAGGCAGACGCCGCCAAATTCAAGAAAATATATAAGGTTGACTTCTCTGAGAAAGATGCCAATGGATATGTAGCAAAAGAAGAAGTCGCGGATCTACTCAATATTCAAGACCCAAATGATTTGAATCAAGATGGCAGCACAAAGTTCACCTTCCCCTTCCAAACCATTGAAAATGTGCTCGTGATTGATGAAAAGACCATTTTAGTTGCCAATGACAACAACTATCCATTTTCTGTAGGTCGTCCTCCTGCGATCGATAATGACGAAATCATCCTTTTGGGGTTAGAAAAATCTCTCAACGTTGATCCGCGTGTCGGTCTTGCCGGACTTACCTTTGCCACTAAAGGCGGTGGTACACAAAACGAGCCAAGCCTCTCTGGTGTCGTTGACATCCAGGTTTCCCTTGGCTTCACCTCGATTGACCAAATCAGTCCCGATAGTGGTCTTTCTGCCAGCACTCCACTCACAGCTAGCAATGTTACTCTGACGCAGGAGTGGGCACAGCCAACCACGTTGAGTACTGTCTAGTTAAAGTCATAACTGGGAAATGTCTTAATTTTTTTAGTTCAGTTCGCCTTTACCCCCCTAATGCAGCAAATACAGGGGAATTTTTTATAGTGAGCCAAGTAGTGAAGTCAAGAAGACTTTGGCAGACCGAAGCTTTGAAAACAAAACAGGGGAAGCAAAAAGCTGAGTAGAAGATTTTGAGTTATGATAGGACAGTTGCCGCAAAGCGACTCATAGCCATTAAAAATCAAGGGCAAGAAAAAAGTTTGAAAAACCCCTTGACAAAAAAAAAAGCGGTGGCTAGACTAGATTAAGTGTGAAGAAAGAAAACACACGCCGAACCAAGACAA
>NZ_CAWMYC010000133.1:0-61664 GCF_963872035.1 Scytonema sp. HK-05 | reverse complement strand
GCTGTGGCGACGATAGTTGGCGGGTAGCTGCCTGTGACAATAGCTCGGTGCCAGGTTAATATTTAAGCAAAAAGCCTCTCTGATTAAATTCAGAGGGGCTTTTAAAGTATGGTTAGGTTTTTGACAGACAACGGAATTTTTAACTGAATTTCGCGAACTTTTCCATCCTTCCATAGAGTAAAGTAACGTGAGTTCGACGGAACTAAAAAATAGCGGGAGATAGTGCTGGTAAGTCTTTGGCATAAATATCGAGGCATGGCTTTTGCGGCAGATAGGTATAGGCAGTTAAACGAGCCATCAAGTTTGGTAGTACCTGTAGGGTCTAGAACATGACTTGACGAGATGCATAATTTTTATACTTTTATAAAATGTTTTGTCTATTTTTTTGCAATTTTCATATCTTCAAGCTTTCTTTAAGCTTTCTAAGTAAATTCACTGCTTTTATTTGTTAAACGAGATTTTACACTTTGATTAAGTAGCCCATAGCTGTATTTTAGCTGTATAGATTGAGTAGCTAAATTTACTTGATTTTGGGTAAGACAGGGATTGCATTACCACAAATAAACTCAAAAACGCATTTGTGCTAAGGAATAAGATATGCAAACATCCCTGGCTTCTGTTCTTGAGCAATATATTGCTGAAGATGCCTATGTAATTTGGCAAACAGGACACATTCCTACCAGCTTTATTGCCAATTTCACTGCAGCAATGGAAGCAAATCGTTATTACTATGACAATCCTCAATGGGCTAAAGGCTATTTTGAAGCCTGTCACCGGGACGAAGCATTCAAAGGATGCTGGCGTGCTGCAATGGGTAGTTGGGATGACAAAATTGTCGTTGATATAGGGTGCGGTCCTGGCAATTTGTATGCGTCGTTGGGTGGTTCACCAAGACTGCTGATTGGTATAGACATTTCGCGCACGTCTCTTGAAATGGCGCGAACGATTGGTTACATACCCATCTTTGCAGACGCCCACAACTTGCCATTTATTGACGAGTTTGCAGATATCGTTGCACTCAATGCAACTTTACACCATTGCGACAATATGACTCAGGTTTTGGCAGAAGCAGCGCGTCTGGTTCGTCCTGGTGGATTGTTGATTACAGATCATGACCCACAGTTGACTGCTTGGAACTGGAGAGGTTTGGGTATGCTTTTGTATAAGATACGGGTACCGATATATCGGTTAATGAGTGGTGGTAAATTGATGTCACAAAAAAAACATGATGCCATGATTGCAAGCGAAACCCACCACAAACCCGGTGCTGGTGTTACGCCAGAACTTTATTACCAAACTTTGGAGCCTCTTGGCTTTACAGTGAAAGTATATCCTCACAACCACACTCTTGGAGCGGAAGTCTTACAAGGCATTTATGGTCGATCGCAGATCAAGTATCGTTTCAGCCAATGGTTGTCTGGTATTAATCCCAATTCACCAGAAGCGGCATTATCTCTGATGTGTGTCGCCAGACGCAATGCCTAAAGCTCAAAACTTGCATTCTGCCAAACCTAAATAACGCACACCTTCTGGGTTAACTTCAAAACGGCAAGGTAAAACTTCTAAACCAAGGTCGATGCCAGACCTTAACAGTCTACCATACATAGGGTCAGCACTATCACCAGGAGCAAACTCAGTGCAATCACCTCGATTTATAAAGTAAAGCATGACTGCACGATTCTGGGGCAGGAGTGCTGTCAGTTCCCGCAAATGCTTTTGTCCTCGTGTTGTTTCCGTGTCTGGAAATAGTGCCAACTTGCCCTGCGCCCAAGTTGTATTTTTTACTTCCAGATATATATGACGGCTATTTTCAGCCAAAACTAATTTACCACTTTTTAGGAACAAATCGCTAGATGGGATGTTGAAGTTTGTATGTGGAAATAACAAGAAGTCCACCCGACTTGATTTATTTTCCCCGTAGGGAACTTCAGTGCGAATTTGGCTATATCCCAATTCTGGAAAAAGGTATTTTTCTAAAGCTAATTTGATAATCCTATTGGGTAAATTAGTATTTATGCCTACCCAAGTGGGTTCGTTATCATGTACCTGGATCATTTCCCAGGTATAGAGAAGTTTGCGGTTAGGATTATCACTGTAAGACAGCTGCACTGCACTACCAGGAGTACAAAGTCCTGTCATTGGTCCTGTGTTGGGGCAGTGCGCTGTTACAATTTCCCCAGAAGCAAGTTCAACATCGGCAAAAAATCGCTTGTAGCGTCTTAGCAAGACACCAGGATACAGGGGTGGGTAGCGGTAAAGGTAGTCATTCGTCATTTAGTCATTTTCATGAACAATTTGAAATGAGTCAACCGAAGACTGAAATCTGAAGTGTAAAGTATGAAGTACTTCACCCTTAAGCTTTCAACCTGACTTTATCCTGCAAACAAATGCCATGAATGACGAATTTTACAATAAAGGATTGGAAAAAGCCCAGCAAAAAGACTATGCTGGAGCGATTGAGGAATTTACCCGTGCTTTGCAGCTAACACCTTACTTGGCTGAAGCTTACTATCAACGGGGTTTAGCATACTATGATTTAGGAGAAATACTCAGTGCTGTTTCTGACTTCACAGAAGCGCTGAAGCTTAATCCCCAAAGTGTGGAAGCTTATTACTGTCGCGCCTTAGCACGAGTGGCGCTGAAAAATCTGCCAGGGGCGCTTGCAGATGTGGAACAGGTGATTCGTCTCAATGTAAATTATGCCGCGGCTTATAATTTACGGGGGACAGTGTGCCGTAAACAAGGGTATATTCAAGATGCGATCGCCAACTTTAAAAAAGCGGCAGAATTATATCTACAGCAAAAGGACACAGAGAACTGTCGCCAGTGTCTAGAAAAAATTAAACAGATCCAACCAAAGGAACAACCTGCGGCAATTGTACAAACAACTCCCACAATTGCACCAATCAAATCTGAAAAAGAATATTTCGCGCAGTTACTGGAAAAAGCAGAAAAGGGAGACACCCGCGAGGCGATGGAGGATTTAAACTGGGCGTTGCAAGTTGATCCACAAGATGCACAAGCATACTGCTGTCGAGGGGTGGTGCGTTGCAAACAGGGAAATTATCGGGAGGCTATCTCAGACTTTAACCAAGCACTGCGACTGAATTTTGATGATGCCATAGTTTACCGTAACCGAGGAAAAGCCCGTTCTCATCTAGGAGATCATACTGGGGCGATCGCCGATTTTAACTCTGCACTCCAGATGCAACCCCAAGACGCGATGCTGTATATTGCTAGAGGCAATGCCTATCGAGTCATGGGGAATTATCTTGGTGCAATTAACGACTATACCCAAGCACTGCAAATAAATCCCGATGATGCAACAGCTTACTACAATCGTGGCATTGCCTACACTTGCCTAGAAGAAATGGAACGCGCTGTTGAAGATTATCAGCGTGCGGCAAGTATGTTTTGTGAAAAAGAAGACTGGGGAAATTACCAACAAGTCTTAGATAGCCTAAACAAAATCAACTCCCCTAGCTCTAACTCAACAAACGCCAGGTATAAGTTACTACGACAGCGCCTGTTGAGACTGGTTGGAGGATATTGGGAAATAGCCCAAAGATTGATTGATCAGGCGAAGTACGACTATCCAGGAATGTCAGAGGAATGGTATTTGCAAAAAGTGATTGGTGATTGGGAACGCGATAGAGGATAGATAAGGTTTAGTGATGCGATGATTCCTATATCAACTGCAATATTCGCCGCTATGCCGATAATGCCCCATCACCAGAATTTTAGGATGTGTGATGGGCAAAGCCCCGCATAAAGGCGATCGCAATGACAAAATGATTTACGGCGGGTTTGTCGGTTGGATTCACAGTGAAGGTTTAAACCAGGCGTTAACTCGTATTAGAAGAGATTTTACTTAAGGGAGTAGTACTTAGTGGCTCGTGGTCAGAAAAAAACCGAACAGAAAAACGGCAATGGGGCGACTTTAGGGTTTGAGCAAGCCCTTTGGGCATCTGCGAATACCTAAAAGGAATATACCTCAAGCAAAATAAAGGAGGAGTAAACAAACTTGCACATTGAGTTTTTAGTAGAAGAATTATCAATGAAAGAAGCTCTCCAAAATTTATTACCTAAAATCTTAGGAGAAGAAATTACTTTTGATATTCATCCTTACCAAGGTAAAACCGATTTGCTTTCTAAATTACCTAACCGTTTGAGAGGATATAAATCTTGGTTGCCAGACGAAGACCGAATTGTAGTTTTAGTTGATGAAGACCGGGAAGATTGTAAATTATTGAAGGGAAAACTAGAAAAAATAGCTATTAATACAGGCTTTAGTACTAAAACATCCGTCGGTATAAGTCAGAAATTTCAAGTCCTCAATAGAGTAGCAATAGAAGAACTAGAAGCTTGGTTTTTTGGAGATCTACATGCTCTTATCAATGCTTATCCTGGAGTATCACCTAATCTAGAAAATCAGGCAAAATACCGTGAGGCAGATGCGATTACAGGTGGAACTTGGGAAGCTTTAGAAAAAGTGCTACAGAGGGCAGGGCATCATAAAGGAGGTCTAGAAAAGACAAGAGCAGCACGATAAATTTCGCTACATATGAACCCATCCAACAACCGCTCTAAAAGTTTTCAAATATTCTACGATGGCTTATTAAAAATCATACTATCTTGATATTTACGATATCCAAAGAGCAGTTGAAGATGAAGCCACAGCCCGCATTTACTATGAAGGACGCATGATCAGACTGGAACTGTCAGAATCAGAACGTCCTCACATTGAGCCAGAATTTGAAGAAGTCAGCGAAGGTCAGGAACAGTCAACCAGAAAACAGTTAAAAACCAAATGGGGCAGATTGAAAATAGGAAGCTTAAGCACAACGCGAGCTTCAAAAGCTCTATGATAGTGTGGTGAGGTGAATTTATAGCCTCACACAGCTCGTTGACAAGTCTAAAGACATTATTTTGTTAACGGTTGTCGAAATAACTTTGACGACAAATAATTAGTTATTCGTCAATTAAGATTGACAAGTAATTTGTCGAAAACTACTACTTTGACTACTTTGACAAATAATGTGTCGCCACGGTCATTTAATTTGTCACTTTACAACATCACTATTCCAGGTTTTGCAAACCAACTGCAATCTTGCTATGCTTTTCAATTTGCCCCATGACTTGTTTTGCCCGTGCAATCACCACCTTGGGTAAACCCGCCAACCTTCCCGCCTCAATACCGTAGGACTTATCAGCGCCTCCCGGTTGGACTTGATGCAAAAAGATAATTTGGTCTGGTAACTCCTTCACCGTCACCTGGTAATTGGCAACATTTGGCAATAGCGACGCTAGTTCATTTAACTCGTGATAGTGCGTGGCAAAAATCGTCCGCGCCCGAATCTCCGTTGCAATGTACTCCGCCACCGCCCAAGCAATAGAAAGACCATCAAATGTTGCCGTTCCTCTGCCAATTTCATCCAACAACACCAGCGATCGCGACGTTGCATGGTTGAGAATATTCGCCGTCTCATTCATCTCTACCATAAAAGTAGATTGACCAGTCGCCAAGTCATCTACTGCACCCACACGAGTGAAAATGCGATCGCACACTCCCAACCTAGCTTCCCTAGCAGGTACAAAACTACCAATTTGCGCTATCAGCTGAATTAACCCCACCTGACGCAAATAACAACTCTTACCACTCGCATTTGGACCAGTGAGGATAATTAAGTCAGGATGAGAAGAATTTCCCTTGTCCTCCTCTTCCCTTCCCAACTGCGTCGAATTCGGCACAAAGAAACCCGCAGGCAAAGACTGTTCCACAACCGGATGACGCCCATCCACAATCGTAATTTCTCGTCCTTCCACCATTTCTGGACGACAGTAACCTTGATGAACCGCTAACTCTGCCAAACCACACAACACATCCGCCGCCGCCACAGCACGAGAAATATTGCGAATCACCTCGGCTTGTGAACCCACTTCTTCGCGCAACGCCACAAAAATCTCATATTCCAACTGGTTCAAATCATCTCGCGCCGTGAGAATTCGCGCTTCCCGTTCCTTCAACTCCGGCGTGATGTAGCGTTCTTCATTAACCAGCGTTTGCTTGCGTATATAATTAGACGGCACTTGGTCTGCCTTTGCACGGGAAATACTGATATAATAACCAAAAGTTTTGTTAAATCCCACCTTCAGCGTCGGAATTCCCGTCTTTGCTCTTTCGTCTACTTCCAAGTTGGCAATCCATTTTTGGTCGTCTTCGACAGTAGCACGTCTTTCGTCCAACTGAACATGAACTCCAGGGCGAATCAACCCGCCTTCTTTGATATGTATCGGTGGCGACTCCACCAGATGACCGCGAATTTGCTGTGCTAACTCTTCTAAAACAGGCGGTACCTTCTGCAATGCTTTCAGGAAGGGTGAACGAGCATCAGCGACCAAGCGAGATAATTCCGGTAAACGAGATAGAGAATCTGCCAAAGCAAGTAAATCTCTTGCATTAGCAGTACCAGAACCAGCGCGTCCCGTGAGCCGATCTAAATCATAAATTTGACGTAACAACTGCCGTAGTTCTTGACGGAGAGTTGTATTTTCTACCAATTCTTGAATCGTGTCTTGCCGTGTCCGAATACCTTTAATATCAAGTAGTGGTTGCAACAACCACCGCCGTAAAGCACGACTACCCATCGCCGTACTGGTTTTATCCAAAGCCCAAAGCAGGGAACCGTGAAAAGTGCCATCGCGCACAGTTTGTGTAATTTCCAGGTTGCGGCGAGTTTGATGGTCAACAATTAAAAAGTCAGTGAGGGTATAGGTGCGTAGCGACTGGAGGGGGATAGCGTTTTCCTTCTGCGTATCTTCCAAATATTCCAGCAACCCACCTGCGGCGCGGACGGCTAAAGGAAGATGATCGCAACCCAATCCTTCTAGCGATCGCACTTTAAACTTTTGCAACAATCTTGCCCGAGATTCTCCTTGAGAGAACGGAATTTGCGATCGCAACGAATAACAAAACGATGGTGGCAAACATTGGGGGAGATGTTCTGATTTTTCTCCCGGACGCAGTAAACTTCCCAAGTCTGGTGCGTTGGTGGGAATAAGCACCTCCGCAGGCTGCAAGCGCATAAGTTCCTGTGTTAAATGCTCTAAATTGCTACCTTGCGTGGTGAGGAATTCACCAGTGGAAATATCTGCATACGCTAAACCCCAATGCTCCCCAGCCATGACCACAGCCGCCAGGTAATTATTGCGACTTGACTTTAACATTCCCTCCTCTAGCAAAGTGCCAGGGGTCAGGATGCGCGTGATTTCCCGCCGCACCAACCTCCCTGCAGCTTCCGCAGCATCTTCCACTTGGTCGCAAATGACAACAGCATATCCTTTTTCTACCAACTGTGTCGCGTGGCGTTCCCAGGCGTGGTGCGGTACACCACTCATCGCTACCCGTCCGACTTCCCCTACTGACTTGCTGGTGAGGGAGAGTTCTAATTCCTGCGCCAAAGTCACAGCATCTTCAAAGTAACATTCAAAGAAATCTCCCACTCGATACAGTAGCATCGCATGAGGATACTTATCCTTCGTCTCGACATAATGCTGAAACATTTGAGTCAGCTTACTGCGATCCACCAATCGAGTGTCAGTGTGCGGCGCAGTCGGGTTATTGGGTTGGGATGTTTGGGATGCAGAGTAAGAAGCAGTCATGGATGTCTACCAATACACAGGGCAACCTGTCAATATCCGATGATAGCTTGATATCAGCGATACTCTCAAATTGTTCAAGGTTTATTAACTCTTCGACGACTTCGCCTAGGAATTTGCACAGGAGTCGTTGGCTGGTAAGCCTTCAGTCCGTCATCACCCGTGAGAATTTCCACCTGACAACCGATTTTGGCGTAGTATTCAGCCACTGTCTTAATAGTCGCATCACCGATAGAAATACGTTGCACTGCTAAGTTACACCATTCATCCGCTAACTTTTTCAAGCCTTCTGCGTCCCAAAATTCCGCTTGTTCAGTGAAAGCAGCCCAAGGTGTTGTTGCGTCTGCTGCTTTCACCATCAAGTCTGCTAAAGCTTGAGCCATTTCATATCGATTGAAATTTGCTTGTGCAATGTGATTACCAGTTTCTATAATGACGGCTAGAGGTAGCACAAAATATGCATTGTCTTCTTCTTTTTTGAGAAATTCATCAACTCGCTTTTTGTCCCACTTATTCTCATCCGTTCCACAGGTATCTTTGCCAGGAACCCCCAAGTAAACACACAGTATGGATGTATCTATTATCAGAACCTTCTTCATATTTGGCGCTACTTGGTATCAGCCAGGCTCCTTTCAATAGCACCCTTCGTTGTCAGCTTACCCAGTGTACCCGATGCCATTAACTTAGGCAGGTTCTCAATATCTTCTAGCAAAGTCAGTTTACTTTCTCCAGTTTCAGAATCTCGATGCGCTACAACCACGAATGGTACTATTTCTGGTCCCAAAGCATCAAGCAAAGCTGGGTTATGAGTCGTTATTAATATGTCAATTTTTCTTGTTTCACCAATTTCTCGCAGCATTCTTACCAGTAATTCTGCCCGCGAGGGATGAAGCCCGTTATCTATTTCTTCAATTACCAGTTGACTACCTTCTGGTCGAGTAAGAAGCGCTGTAAGGATAGCTAGAAATCTCAGCGTACCATCCGACATACTTCTAGCATCTATCTCTGTGATGTGACCTGGTTTCCATAGCTCCTCGCAGTAAAGCATGGCATCTGTGCCAAACCTACCGACTTTTTCTGTCCAGATTTTTTGAATATCTCCTTCTGGCAAATTTTTGGCGTAGGCAGAAATAGTTTCTTCCACCTCAGCTTTTTGCTCATCAGGTAATGCTGCTAATACACCAGCAATGTTTGAGGCATCACTTTCAAGCGTGTCAGAAAGCAGTGAGTAATCCCGCATTTTGGAAGGAATGGGATTGAGAATGAAAATATTTGTGAG
Organism: Scytonema sp. HK-05; assembly: GCF_963872035.1. NCBI lineage: Bacteria > Bacillati > Cyanobacteriota > Cyanophyceae > Nostocales > Scytonemataceae > Scytonema > Scytonema sp. HK-05. The sequence goes on along the minus strand of NZ_CAWMYC010000133.1, from coordinate 52,726 downwards.
CGCAGAGATTATTAGATTGATTTTGTTTAATGTATTACTCAACTCATCTATTTGTTCTTCTATTTGTTCTATGTTAAGTGTCTTGGTTGTGGTCTTTATTGATTTTATTCTATTTTCTAACTTTTCAGTTAACGATTCTACTTGTTTTTGATTTTCTTCTTGTAAAATTTTCTCATTATTCTGATTTTTAGCGGATAATATTTCCTTAACTAACTCGTTGAATTCTTTAATATTATTTTTTGCTTTATTTAAACTATCAGAATATAACTTGTTTTTCTTGAAACTGAGCTTTAATTCTGGGAAAAAAGATTTTTTTGATTTCGTCTCATTAATTAAAATCTCCTTTTCAAGAAGATGTTCATCATTTTTTTTATATTCTATACGTTCTTCCAAAACTTGAACCACAGGTTTTGTTTGTACTGTAATACTATAAAGATAATCGGTATTTTCATCTTCCCCTTGAAGAATTGCCTTTAATGTAAACTGAGCTTCCGGTTTACGTGCAGCCCATTCCACACCCCCTCGAATTGAGGGTAAAGTTTTATCTCCTGCCAAAGCTGCTTCAATATCCTCGCCTCTAACTATTCTTTGGAGAAATTCCAAAGCTTCAACGACATTCGATTTACCACTCGCATTCGTACCAATAAGAACAGTCAGTGGGTCAATCGGAAGTTCTGCATAACGAAAACTTTTCCAATTCTCAAGGATGAGTTGCTTAAGCATGACCCACTCCAAAACTCTAATAGTTGACTTTTCTTATTATCGCTTTATCGCTCTAGCAAAACAGTTGGGGTTTGTTCACTAGAAATGCTATCACCTGAGTTATGTTGCGCAGGCGGTAGCCTAAATCCCCCCTCACGCCAGCTATCCGCCACATCTTTGATAAAACTGGCTATAGGTATAGCAACCAATAAACCCAGTAGTCCTCCCAGTTTGGTTCCTAACAGCAAGGAAATGACCACCCACACGGGATTTAAGCCAGTCAAATTCCCCAAAAGGCGAGGAGCAACAAAATTAGAATTGACTTGGTCGATCGCCACAGAAACGGCTAAGACTTCTATCCCTAACCAAAAGTTCTGCAATCCCACCAATAAGCTCACTATAGCAATACCTATACCCGTGCCAAAGGGGAACAGAGAAAAGAATCCAATGACAATACCAAAAAGTAAAGCCAAGGGAACTTGCAGCGCCAAAAATACAAGTATCAGAGCAACCGCTAGCAAAGCACCCAATGTTGCTTGACCAATAAAGTAATTTTGAAAGTCCTCGCGCAATAATTGCCGTACTTGCGAACCAATATGAGGCGAGAACCACAGAAAAATTCCATCCCAAAGACGTTCTCCGTTCAATACTAAGTAGATAGTCAGTACGACCGTCAGCAGCACATTGACTACACTACCAATGGTATCCACAGCAAAACTGAGGATTTGACCGGTAAAGGACTGAACTTGATTGGATAATCTGTCTAACACTTGAGTCAATAAACCACTCAAATTCACGGGAAGCTGTTGAGTCGCAGCCCAGTCTTGGAAAGCTTGCAGTTGTTGCGTTCCAGAATCAATCCAACTTGGCAAAAAATTAGCCAGTTCGTTAAGCTGTTCCAAAATCAGAGGAACTAAGGTGAGAGCTAAAGCGACTACAATCACTACAGCTAACAACAACACACTCCCAACAGCTAAGTTGCGTTTTACCCCTCGTTGTTGGAAAAACCGAATGGGATAGTCTAGAACAAAAGCCAGCAAACTGGCGGCGACAAAGATACTGACCAAAGGTTGAAAATACTGCACAACCTGAAGCAATACCCAACCGTTGAGTACAGCCAGGGGAAATGCGAGGCTCAAACTTAACCATCGTGGTAGTTTGTAGTTAGTCATTAGTTATTAGTCAGATTAACACTTGAGTCAGAAGACAATTTATCGTGTCTCTCCATAAAATCTAACAAAATCTGCTGATGCACAGGTCCAAGGGGTCGCACGTCTCCTGATACAGCAGAATAACTCGCACCCAAGCGAATGTCTTGCGGTGTTATTAAGCCCATATCCCAACCTTCATTCAGAACCAGTTGATTTAATTCCACTGTGAGTGGTGCATGGAAGACATGACGAACCGCAATTTTGTCGGGATAGCAGCCAAACTTAGAAAATGTTGGTGGTAAAGTATAACCAATTTCTTCTAAAATTTCCCGTTGTACCGCAAACTCTGGGGTTTCACCGGGTTCTATGTGTCCGCCAAAAAGTGCCCAGTAACCGGGATAGACAATATTGGGGATGTTATCCCGCAACTGCATGAGAAATTTGTTGTTTTGGTAGAGAATGGCGATCGCCACTTCGGTAGCCATATTCACTCCTGCTTGTCATAATTCACCTGTACGATAGACATTGTCTCTCATGCATGACTACCACAAAAACTTTAACTCTTTAAGAAAACCCTTGCATAGCAAGGGTTTTGAATGTTATGCAGCGATATTACTTGGGAGGGTTAAAGCCAGCTTTTTGCGCGGTAGCTGTATCTGCAAAGCAAATGTTTGGCTTGACCTTTTCATAATCAAGTGATTTGGGAGCATGAAGAATGTTACCCCGCTTCTTGGTAACTACGCCCTTAACAGGAGCATTGCTAGGACAAGTGGTTTCTCCTTGGGGCTTAACACCTAACTTCTGAGCTTCAGCCGAAATCCCAGTAGTTGAAGAACCACCAGTTGTCCCTGTTCCAGGACTATCTGAGGTTCCAGTTCCAGAAGACGGAGCAGTTGTAGATGTAGACGCGCCAGAGTCGCTAGATGGAGAAGTATTGCCTTCCTCAGCCTTTTTCCCACAACCCGAGAGGGCTAAGATAGTCAAAAGTGCGATGGAAATAGTCCATTGATGTCGGAATATATTTTTCATAGCCTGTTTTGATTGCTGAAATTGCACCCATTAGACCCTAAGTGGGTCGGTTTCATTAAAGTCAATGTAAAGAAGGGTAAGGGTGAGGGATTTGGGTAAGTAACCTTCTCTTACCCTTTCCCTCTACCCTTGTACAAGTTTTCCGTTTATTTACGCCGCTGCTGCTTATCTAACCGACACTGACTTCGTCAGTTGTAACGTCTGTTGCACCGCTAACACCGCTTGCAATGTTTACCAGTTGGTCGAGAATCTCTTGACTGGGAACTTCCCCTTTGAGAACAACTGTGCTGCCCGTTTGTGCTACCCACAAGTTGTTAATATCATCAAATTCGGGGTTTTCATCAAAAGCTAGGGCGACTCGCTTTGCCAAACCACTCTGATCGTACTCTCCATTTAACCCCACTCGCTCTAAAGGAATTTCTTCGCCTGTATCGTTGTTCTGACTAACTGCAGTGGGATCGGGATTCACTTGAGCATCTTCAGGCTTTTCGAGACCAAAAAGTCGTTTTAACCAACCCATAAACTTTTTTCTCCAAATATCAAACACTTCATTATTGGTCTACTTCAAACTAGGGTTATTTCCTTCTCACTCAACCCGTGTAGATTTGTATTTCCTACTGTTTGTTCAGAAATTTTCTAGTGGGTTTGAGGACAAACGAAATAGCCCTGCCTTGAAAGCAGAGTTGTTGCTTTATCAAAAGGGACGCAATAAATAAAGTTAAAAACTGATAAAAAATTGTTTCTTTCTCTATCTAAAGTATGTCTCCCTTGTCTCTAAAGCAACGCTGTGTAATGACGACTTCGTACATTACAACACATACATAGAAAATATGCTAAAAAAAAAATAAATTTTTGGCGACATTAGGATGACTAGAGTAAGTTAACAATATAGCCGCTGTCATTCGGTTAAAATTAGGACTTACGCACTGTACAAAAAGACTGAATTATGCATAACGTGCGAGCTTGTGAGGGAAGCATTGTCTGTATCTGCGGATCAATTGCACTGCGGCTGCAAAATGTTTCAGCTATCTAGAAGTGCATAAGTTGATTTCACTTACACCTACTTAAGAATGCAGCTATGAGGACTTACAGCACATTGCAAGTAAATGAAGTACAACCCTGTTGTCTCAAAGCCGAGACACTAAGCCCTTTTTACTTCTGACTTCTGACTTCTGACTCAGGAATTGCTGCTGTATGTCCTCGCTAGTTCAAAACCCCGACTTTATTGAGGTGATTTATGTAGAGATGCACTATGGCAATTCCCAGGCAAGAAAAATTTTGTCAATGCCTAAATTCTAAAAATTTTGCTTTGATATAAATAATAATTAAAATTTGCAGAAAAACTAACTTTAGATCGACGAACGTACTCAACACTACCGGACACTTGCCTGCGTCAGTCTAATAGTTCACCTTTATTAATTATGATGTATTAATTATGATGGTTGTATAAGTTCGTAGTAAGGAATGCGCGTCCACGACTGTTATCGCTTTCGCAGCGATCACTACGAAGCCTTCAAAACTAATGCGTTCTTACCACTAAAATCTCTATTCATCCGGATTGCTGGGGGCTTCTCGATGCAAGAAGCTCCCATAACTTGTTGGGTTGACGTTCCAATCACTGCTCTTCTATTTACTGCTCCTCTATATAAACTTCTCCATATTCTTTGCCAGCTAAAGGAATACTTTGGTGGCGAACTTTACCCTTAATCACCACTTGCTCTCCCTCGCCTAGACCAGTCTGATTGGTGACAACCCAGATTTTCCCTGTAGAATCATTAATTTGATATGCATATTGATTCAAAAGCGGAATTCGTTTTTCCACCTTACCTTGTACGTACACTGTAGTACCATCGTCTTGTTCTGGTTTCAACTCCTGAATTTGGGTGATGTTGGCTCCTATGGCATTCATGCCAAACCGCCCCAAGTTCCCACAACTCAGCAGTCCCCCTACAAGGCAAAGGGTCAATCCCAGGCGTATGGGTACGACAATGCCATATTTGTATAAAAACGAGAAGTTGAAATTTTTCACGAGTTGCATAACGAGTACCTCCACTCGCAAATTTTGGCATCAGTGCTTGGGTTGTGACAATTTTAATTTAACAAGTGATTATCAATACTTTATGTTTCATTGAGCCACTCCCCCAACTTCTAGTTGGGGGATTCAGGCAGAGTTGAGACTAGCTTTTTACTCGTTATAGCTATCTGGCTAGACTTTCTGCCTTTGTTAGAGAACCGCTCAAAGGGAGAATCAGACTTCCTGCTTTCAGGCGCGCCTACTTGCTTGCGGTTTATCGAACGTTGCCACGCCTCCAACAAGAGCGACTCCGCCCTCGGATACTCAAGATTAGCATCCTGCAATGACAACACATCCTGATTAACGAACCTACTCACAAACGCACTAAACAAATCCCGATGATGGTCTGGGATACCCGTTACGTCACGGTGAACTCGCTCAGATTAGATGCCTGGATTTTAGATTTACAGATTGTGAAAATCTTGCATAGGCTCAGTTTCACTCAACCATGTGTCGCATTCTTTTTTCACGCTTGGTCTCCTAATCCTTTTCCTTGAAAATCTAAAATTCTTTCCTGATTGGGGAACATTCTAAATTCTGGGTTCTCAAGTCTTCTTAGACAACCAATCTGAGAAGATAAAGAGTGTGGTCTTGCTGTTTACGCTCAGGCATCTGACAGCAACGCCAAGGCGTAGCGTACTTGTGTTGAATTCTCATGGAAACAAAAACAGCCAAACTTCTTGATGGTAAAGCGTTAGCTGAAAAAATTCAGCAAGAACTTTCTGATGGCGTTAAAGAATTGCAACCCCAAATAGGACGCCCGCCAGGTTTAGCAGTGCTGATGGTGGGCGATAACCCAGCGTCAGCAGCTTATGTACGCGGCAAAGAACGAGCTTGCCAGAAAGTGGGTATTGCTTCTTTTGGTAGACATTTTCCCACGCAAACGACCCAAGCAGAACTAGAAGAAGTTATTGCTGCACTTAATAATGATCAAAGGGTGGATGGCATTCTCGTGCAATTACCCCTCCCTAACCACTTGGATGCTGTGGGACTTTTGCATCAAATAGAGCCAGATAAAGACGCTGATGGACTGCACCCACTTAACTTAGGACGACTGGTGCGGGGAGAACTAGGTTTACGCAGTTGCACTCCCGCGGGGATCATGCGGCTGTTGCAGGAATATGCAATTCCCTTGCAGGGAAAACAGGCGGTGGTAGTAGGACGTAGTATTTTGGTGGGCAAACCAATGGCTTTGATGCTTTTGGAGGCAGATGCTACTGTGACTGTAGCTCATTCGCGATCGCACTCTTTGGAGTCGATCACCAAAAATGCTGATATTCTGATTGCAGCAGTAGGTCGTCCAGGACTTATTACGAACGAAATGGTGAAACCGGGCGCTGTTGTGGTAGATGTGGGGATGAATCGTGTGACACACTCAGACGGCAACAGTCGTCTAGTAGGCGATGTCCACTTTGAGTCCATGAAGAGTGTTGCCGAATACCTCACCCCAGTTCCAGGTGGTGTAGGTCCGATGACAGTCGCGATGTTACTGCAAAATACTTTTTCCAGTTATTTAAGGACGAATCAAAAATTATGAATTAAGAATTATGAACTATGAATTATGAGTTATTATTCTTCACTCTTAACTCTTAAGTTCTAAATTTTTTCCTGACTCCTGACTCCTCATTCTTAATGTGCCAAAGCCTCGTAAAATTGTTACTTATATAACAGAATATTAAGGAATTCAAGGATGGTAGCAGCAGATAACATTCAAAAAACTCCTGAGTCAACCAAATTTGACCTAAGAGCTTATCTCAAAGAGCGACAAAAGCTTTGTGAAGCTGCTTTGGATAAAGCTATTCCCATACGTTATCCAGAAAAGATTTACGAAGCAATGCGCTATTCACTCTTAGCAGGAGGTAAGCGTGTGCGCCCGATTCTTTGCCTTGCTACCTGTGAGATGATGGGCGGTACAATCGAAATGGCACTTGCAACAGCTTGTGCTGTGGAGATGATCCACACAATGTCGCTGATTCACGACGACTTGCCAGCAATGGATAATGATGATTACCGTCGCGGTAAGTTGACAAATCACAAAGTTTATGGTGAAGATATAGCAATTTTGGCTGGGGATGGCTTGTTAGCTTATGCTTTTGAGTATGTGGTAACTCACACCCAGAATGTACCACTGGAGCGAGTTGTACAGGTAATTGCTCATTTGGGTCGTGCAACCGGAGCGACTGGCTTGGTTGGTGGTCAAGTGCTAGATTTAGAATCGGAAGGAAAGACAGATATTTCCCTAGAAACGTTGAGTTTCATTCATAGTCACAAAACAGGTGCCCTCTTAGAAGCTTGTGTTGTTTGTGGCGGCATTTTAGGAGGAGCATCATCTGAAGATGTGCAGCGACTGTCTCGGTATTCCCAAAACATTGGGCTTGCCTTCCAAATTATTGATGACATTCTAGATATCACTGCAACCGATGAGCAATTAGGCAAAACTGCTGGAAAAGACCAAAAAGCTCAAAAGGTGACGTATCCCAGTCTTTGGGGACTGGAAGAATCAAAACAAAAAGCTCAACAGCTGATTGAGGATGCTTGTGCAGAATTAGAACCCTTTGGAGAAAAATCTTTGCCTTTAAAGGAGTTGGCACACTTTATCACCAATCGCAAGCACTAAATAATGAATAATGAATGATAAAGGCTGAGCGACTTTACAATTCATAATTTATCATTCATAATTCATATTTCTTTTCATAATTCATCATTCATAATTCATAACTTCTCATCTTACGCAAAATAGCATGCAGGACATAGGCGATATATTAGACAACCGAGTGCTGTGGGTTGCTCTAGTAGCTTGTTTGATGGCTCAAGCATTGAAGCTCGTCATCGAGCTCATCAAGAACCGTAAACTGAATATAAGTGTTTTAGTAACAACTGGAGGTATGCCTAGTGCTCACTCAGCACTGGTAACAGCCTTAGCAACTGGAGTAGGGCAAACTCTTGGTTGGGCTTCTGCGGAATTTGCGGTGGCGATGATTTTTGCCATTATAGTCATGTATGACGCCGCAGGAGTTCGCCAAGCCGCTGGAAAGCAAGCCCGGATACTCAATCAAATGATTGATGAATTATTTCACGAACACCCAGAATTTAACGGCGATCGCCTCAAGGAATTGCTGGGACATACACCAGTTCAAGTCATTGCTGGATCGGCGTTGGGTATAACTGTCTCTTGGTTGGCGAGATCAACCGGCGTGTTGGTTTTTAGTCCATAGTCAATCCTGCGATCAAAAGAAGCTGACAGCTACTGCAAACGCACAGTTGAGCGCAGTAGCACCACTTTACGACTATCTACGAGTAGGGCAAAAAAACCTTTTTCGCTCAGCTTCTCCAATGTGCTATATGCTTCTTTTTGGTTAGGTGTGTAAATAGCCAGCAAATAAGGGCGTTGTCCGTAGGAAACAAAACCCACGTCTCCTCCCACCACTTGCCGCACTTGATTGGCAACTTCCGGGCGGTTGTAGTAATCTACCAATACGGCGAAACCCCCTCCCAACCGTTCGGGTTTGTAGGTGACTTGCTGAGGCTGAGTCTGTACCACCTCTGTTGAGCGAGCAGTTTCTGATGGTCGAGTGGTGATAATACCAGACAAACCGGCAACATTGTTGATATATTTTGCCCAACTGTTAGCTTCGTCTATCTTGGTAAACCCACCTATGCGCGTCACTGTATCTTTGAGATATCTACAGGTGGTTGTTTTAATGTTAGATGGTAAAGCGTGGCGCAACTGTTTCTGATTATCTGCTGTGGGACTGATAACCAACAAAAGATACTCACCTGTATTCGGAGGTTGACAAACGGGAAGATCTTGTTGTTGAGCCAAAGCAGAATTGATGCCGCCAGAAGAGCCCACAAGGGCTAGCACTAAACCACTCAGTAAAGCATTTGGTATCTGAAATTTCTGGACAACAGTCTTAAACATAAATTTATCTTGAACTTTTCTTTTAAAAGATTATATTTAGTTATTAGTCAATAGTCTATAGTCCAATAACTAATGACTAATGACGATGTAGAGACGCGCCATGGCGCGTCTCTACAATGACTCATGACCATAGATTAAGACACGGCAGCCAGAGATGCCAACGCATCAGGAATTTCTGGTGAAGGAGCTTGAAATTCGCCTGTCACGACGTACTCCAATCGAAGTTTCAACCAGGTAATAAATTGGGGATTGGTGGAAATAATCGCCACTGCTGGTTGAGGACACTTCGCCTTAACTTCTGCCATTTGGGGTGCTTCCAAAAAAGCTGGCTGCTTAACCACCCAAAAATCAATTTCTTTTTCTTGTTCGTGGTAGTGACGGGTGCGTTCCTTGAGAACTTCCTCCATCGGTTCTTCTTCAAGAAGAAAGCGTTGAGAAGCCAAAACGTAATAGTATGTTTGCATTTTCTTCCTTTGGTTGCTAATGAATAATGATAAGGGCACAGTGACCAGCACTGTACCCTTATCATCTAAGTGAACCAGAATCACCTGATCAAAGCACTTAAGGGACAACGACTCGCTTGCAGTTCGCCAGTTGCTTGTTTTTGTGTTAATCCCCAAAGTCGCCTGACAAAACCCCAAAAACTTCCTTGCTGTTCACCAGTTCCTTTTTTGGCACCAGCTGTCAGCTTTTTAAGAAACAGGCTGTTGTCGAAGTAGTGTTCTATGGAAAGAACTCTCAAATCATCAGTGACACGCGCCACACTCATACCGACTATCTCCACCGTCTCTCCTGTAGGTGCATAGTCTTTGTATGAACCGTTAAAAGTTCCCCAATGCCGCCATTTGAATGTAACATTTGGTGGACCTGAGTAAACCTCAAGCACTTCCCACAAAAATCCTTTGGGAAATGCTGTATGGAAGAGATTGGCTGATGATTCAAAATCTTCCTCGGAAGCCTTGTAATCTTCAGTATCGCCGATAAATAAGTTGTAAGTGCCTGCGTTTACCACATCTGATGCTGTGTACGCTGCACCACCATTACTACTCATGCGAAACTGTTCGTTCACAACTGACAACCACTCAGAAGGGTTGGTTTTGAACGATGCTTCCATCTCAAAGGTTCTCACCAAGTTTTGGACAAGAGCCTCTAATGAACCTTCAAGATGGTTCTGTGTACTTTCCTTTGCAAGATTTTCCTTTGAGCGGGTATAGTCTGGAGGTGTACCATAGCGCCACTCGGCATCGCGACTATGTGCAATAACTGTGTCTCTGCCCTGTACCCAAAGCGGAGTGCTGTTCGACTGAGTTGCGCTCATAAAATTTTTGGAGAAAGAATAACCCTAGTCTTGAACATACCAAACACTTTCTGGATTTACGCAGTCGAACCCCAAAATTGTCGAAAGCAGTTGCCCTTACAGTAGCCCTCGCATCGCTTGCTTCATTTCGCGGACTGCTCTTTCCATCCCCACTAATGCTGCCCGACTGACGATGCTATGCCCGATGTTCAGTTCTTCCATACCTGGAATGCCAGCCACGCGATAGACGTTCCAGTAGGTGAGTCCATGACCGGCATTGACTCGCAATCCTGCTTGAATCGCTTGCTCACACCCTTCGTCTAGCAAGGCTAATTCCTGGTCACGACTAATTTCATCCTTAGCCTCAGCATATCGTCCGGTGTGCAGTTCAATAAATTGTGCCCCCACCTTGACAGATGCTTCAATTTGTGCTGTTTCGGCATCGATAAACAGACTCACTGGAATGCCAGCGCTTTGCAATTTATCAACCACTTCTCCGATTCTACCAATTTGACCGACGATATCCAGCCCGCCTTCTGTGGTGACTTCTTCGCGCTTTTCGGGTACTAAAGTCACATAATCGGGTTTGATGTCGAGGGCGATCGCCACCATTTCATCAGTCGCAGCCATTTCTAGATTGAGGTGCGATCGTACCGTTTGCCGCAACAGGCGCACATCTCGTTCTTGAATATGTCGCCTATCTTCCCGCAGATGCACGGTAATGCCATCTGCACCTGCTAATTCTGCCAGTACCGCCGCCGCCACGGGATCTGGTTCCACCGTCCGCCGCGCTTGTCGGATAGTGGCAATGTGGTCAATATTTACACCAAGTGTCGGCACCCCTACTATCTCCTTATCCACACTCTCAGGTCTTGATTTTACAGGAAATGGTGGTTGGGAGGTGAGTGAGGCTTCAAAGTGGATGGAGTAGCAAGTGGAAAAATGGCAAAGTGGATCCACAAGCCGACTCTTCAAGACTTTAAGGTAAATTGGGGGAATAATGGGGAATACTTTATGTCGCAACCAACTCAAAAAAAATTAATTCAAAAAACTCCAGGAGTTTGTGGAGGTAATCCACGTATTCGTGATACCCGCATTGCTGTTTGGACTCTCGTTTCTTTTCGTCAGCAAGGAGTTTTAGATGAGGAGGCAAGTCATTATTTAGTCGAATTTGCTGACACTCAAGGGCGTGAATATTCAATTGCTACCTTATTTTTGAGCCTGATAGCTTAAATCCCCATTCTCGTTTGAGATTCCCATTATCTCAATACTTGATGGTGTTTCGCTGTATGTGCGATCAGCTTTACGGCAAATGGCTGATAGTATATTTTCCTTAACAGAAATATTTTGACAAGATTCTTGATAAGTACTAGCAAAGCGGGAATTACGATTATACTTCAACTCTCCATTAACATTTTCGATTCCCAGAACCTGAATTGATGTTGACTTGTATGAACCATTTACTCTAGGACAAGTGGCGGATAGTATATCTCCTTGAATAGAAATGTTACGACAAGTTTTGTGATAAGTACTGTCACTTAATGCTTCAGGCTGAAGCTTTTTGAGTTTTTCCAATGTGTCTTGGTATTCCTTTGTGTTTCCTTGTTGCTGATACAGTTCTGCCGCTTTGTGATAATTTTCAATTGCTGCTTGCTTGTTTTTTAGCTTCGAGTAGGCTACACCCCGGTAACGCCAAGCCTTAGGATTATCAGGTTCAAGGCGAATTACTTGATTAAAATCATCTAATGCCTGCTGATGATTTCCCTTCTGACCGTAGACACTAGCTCGCCAGTAGTAAGCTTCAGCATAGTTGCGATTGAGTTCAATCGCTTCGTTAAAATCCGCAATTGCTCCATCATATTCTTTGTTATTGTATTTCTTCAATCCCCTTTTCTGATAAAGCTCTGCCGCTTTTTGATAATCTTCATTTGCTGCCTGCTGGTTTTGTTGGCTAGAATAAACGTCGCCTCGCTTGCGGTAACCATTAGGATTGTCAGGTTCTAGCAAAATCGCCTGAGTGTAATCCTTAATGGCTGCCTGATAATTTTTCATATCATAGTAGGCATCCCCGCGATGTTTGTAACCACAAGCACAGGGTTTTCCACTAGTTCCAGTTAGACGGATAAACTCAGTGTAATCCTCAATGGCTGGTTGATACTCTCTCAAGGCGTGGTAGGAAAATGCTCGCCAAGAGTAAGCGTTGGCATTGTCACCTTTTAGCTTAATTACTGAGGTGAAATTTTCAATCGCTGCTTGATAATTTTTCAGCCAATAGTAGGCCCGTCCTCTATTATCGTAAGCCTCAGCATGATTGGAATCGATATTTAGAGCCAAGCCGAAGTACTCAATCGCTTCCTGATAGTCTTTGCTATTGTATTTATCTAATCCTCGATTGTAGAAAAACTTAGCTGTTATTCCAGGTGTAGAAGAGATACTGGGATGAGTTGAGGATGTAGGTAACGCCGTTATTTTTGGCTGTAGTAGACTGACCATAAAATAAGATGATAGCCCCACTACTGTAGTAATACCCGCACCCACAAGTAATTTGGATTTTTTTAAAACAGGGACAGCACTAGCAAATGTTCTGTCACTCTGATTTGTTGTGGATACAATAGTTTCAACATCCCGTGCCAATTGCCCAACTGCTTCGCGATTTTGTGACACCTGATTTTGGCTCACGGTTATGGTGCCATTAGATACCCGTGAGCCTTCAAAGGGTTTACTTTCAGCTTGTTACTCTCATTGAAATTAGGCTTCTTTTTGAGAATGGGAATAGAATCACCAGAAACTCCAGCCATCCCAATAGCGGTGCGAGCAATGTTGAAGGCAAACTCTATGGGTGAAACCTCATCATATTCTGGATTGTAACTTGCTAACCCGTCGTAAAAGCCAACAGCAAATTCAATCGCTGCTTTGTCCTCAATAACAGCGTTCATCCCAATCACATAATCAATGTGTTGGGCAATCGCCTGTGCTTGTTCCTCGGAATAACAAGCATTTAGCAGCACACACTCCACTTGCTTGGCAAACTGTCCAAATAAATCAGCCAGTGCTTTTCCAGTTACTAGCTGGGTTTGTCCAGTTTCATCCTCAAATATCAATCCCGTGTGTCCTGAGCCATGTCCAGAAAAATGGATAATGTTGGGTCGAAAATTTAAAACTGCGCGGCGAATGTCTCTTGGACGTACCGCCAACTCTTGTTGCACAATAAATTTATCGCGTTTTTGCGCTAGCTGCAAACCTTCCTTAATGTCGCGCACTTCCGTATCCAAACGCAGTTGTAACGTTTGTTTTGGGTTTGCAGCCAAAATCAAGATTTTTTTAACCGGAGTATGGCTAGTCATTTTCTGGTTTGTGGAAAAAATTTTTTAATCATCAAGTAAATACAAATAATGTTTGAGTGTCTCCGGAAATATCTGTAGTTCTTACCATGACATCAGTGCTGCTCCTGTGCTTATGAACTGACTGCTGGCTACTAACTCGAAGCACTCGTATAAAACCGCAACGCAAACTGCCAAAACCTGGAGGAAACAAAAAACAATACCAACGCCAACACTCCCGCGCCTACTATCCAAGCGATTTCACCCCTACCTAGCATCGCTTCCGCTGGTATAGTCGTTAAAAAAGCTACAGGAACAACATAGGTGAAGAAAAAGCGGTATGCAGTAGGATATGCTACCATCGGATATCGCCCAGCTTCCAAAAAACCCCGCAGCACTTCGGTAACATTGTATATTTTGACGAACCAAATACTCGTGGCTCCCAACATGAACCACAAACTGTAAAGAATGACCAAGCCAAAACTCAGGGGAATTGCACTGATGAGGTAGTCGTCTATTCCTAAACCGAGTTTTCTACCTGCGTAGCCAATTATGATACTCCCAAAGATGAGATCTGGCAGTCCCCAAGGTGACACGGTACGGGTGGAAAGCCAAAACTGGCTGCGGATGGGTTTGAGTAGCACAAAGTCCAGTGTACCTTCCTGTACATGGCGGACAATGCTATTCAGGTTTGGGGCAAGGAAAGTCGCAGAAAAACCTTGCAGCAAGGTAAAAATTCCCAAAACTACCAAAGCTGCTTCCCATGACCACCCTGAAAAGGTGTAGCCGTTACCGTAAAACAAGAATAGCCCGAAGAGACTACCTGCAAGATTACCCAAGCTGCTCAAGGTTGCTAGGAGGAAGTTGATACGATACTCCAGCTCAGCCTCTATGGCAGCGCTCCAGAATAATTTTAGGACTCTTAGGTATCTGTTTTTCAAGCTGAAGAACTATAAGCGCAAAAGTAAGTGCATTATACTTATTATCTCATCTACTTGACGCTTTTTGCTCGCGCCCACCTGTTCTCCAGAGGAAAGCAACGAGTACTGCTGCGGTAAACAAAACGACTGCTGCGATCCGAAAGGTTCTCTGAAGACCAAACACCAGTGCTTCAGCAGGTGCAGCTGTGACATCAACAGCAGAGGACTGGGAGAGAGTCAGCACTGCAAACAAAGCTCCCATGACTGACAATCCTGTGGTTTGTCCTAAAGTCCGGGATAAAGACATCAACCCGGAAGCAATACCCAGGCGTTCTGGAGGAACCTCGCCCAAAATAGCGCTATTGTTGGGTGATTGAAACATTCCCAGCCCAATGCCAAAAGGCGCAACCCGCACAATATAACCCAGTTCTGTCAACTGAGCATTGAAGGTACTGATGCCAAGACACCCAACTGTCATCAACAGCAACCCAATCAAGCTGATGATACGCGGTCCAAACCTATCTGATAGATTCCCAGAAAAGGGGGCGACGATACCACCCAACACAGGCGACACCGCCAGCAACAACCCTACTTGTTGGGTGGAGTAGTGGAGAACTAACTCGAGAAAGAAAGGAGCAATAAAAATCACGCCTGCAATCACGATAAACACTAGCAAGCCTGATAACAAGCTGAGGCTAAACTGTAGATTGCGAAACAGCCCCAAGTCCAGCATGGGTTGTTGGATGCGTCTTTCAACCCATAAAAAACTTATTAAGCCAAGGGTGGCGATCGCAAGCAACGCCAGTGCCCCGATACTACCAAAGCCCTGATTTTGTCCGGCTGTCATCCCAACGGCGAAGCAAACCAAGGTCAAAGTCATAATCAGTGCCCCTAGCCCATCAAACTTTTGTTTGGTTGGGTTGCTCTTACCTGCAGGAACACTGCGGACTACGACAAAGCTGGCGAATATCCCTATCGGCACATTAACCAAAAAGATGCTGCGCCAGCCAGAAAGCCCAATCAGCAATCCCCCGACTGTAGGACCAAGGGCAATACCCAAAGAGACAACCGCGCCAATGATACCCAGCGCCCGCCCGCGTTCTGAACTTGGAAAAACCTCGGTAACAATTGCCGCTCCCAGCGCTGAAATCATCACGGCTCCCAGTCCTTGCAGTGCGCGAAACCCAATCAGCCAGTAGTCTCCAGGTGCAAGTCCACATAGGAGTGAACTCAAAGTAAACACCACTAATCCTCCGAGATACAGCTGTTTCTTTCCGAACATATCCCCGAGACGCGCTGCACCCAATACTAACGCAGTCACGACAAGCAGGTAGCTCAAGACAACCCATTGTATCGTGGCAAAGCTTGTGTGGAATACCTGCACCAAAGTGGGAAGAGCAATGTTGACAATACTGGTGTCAATAGTATACATCAGTACACCCAGACCAACACCCAACATTGCCCACCACTTTCCTGATGATGGCTGAGGTAGATGCAATTGGTTTGAGTTGCCGTTCATATTCTTATTTTTTGGTGTCTCAACCTGCTTGGGTTAGTTCTGCCGTCAGAAAATTTCGTAGTCTTTTTACCGCTCGCTGTCTAACTATTAGCTTTCTAACCATTCGTTGTCAATATATTTGTGTGCTTGCAATCAACTTAAGGAGACTCTAAATAGTCAGTTTGTCTCTGTTCTACAGTTTGTTCAAACACTTGCTTTAATAAAATCAATCCTTCTTCTATCTGAAGAATTTGTTCTTGTGTGAGGTCACTGAAGAGATCAGCAATGCGATCGCGAGTTTGTTTGCGAGCTTGTTCCAGGTGATGCAGCCCGTCTTCCGTCAACTTGAGGACAACACGCCGCCGTTCTTGGGGGTGATCATTGCGATGGACATAGTTGCGCTGAACAAGCCGCTCTATAGTTGCTGATGCTGTCGCACGAGTCACTCCCAAGTGTTCCGCAAGGTCAGAAAGTGAAGTACCAGGATTACGATCTAAAAATGCGAGCGTCCGGAATTGAGGAACGGACAACGTAGTAGAGCCTATAGCACGCATATCTGCTCGGATTGCTCGCATAACCAATGGAATTGTTTCCATCACCTTAGCCGCACAATCTTTTGAAGTTGTTTTTTGAGAAGTTTGCTCTAAGCCCATTTGAATTGTTATTTTTCCTAAGTCACTGCAAGTTTAACGATGCAAAGCTGCCACTCTATTGTAGAGATAACAATCTCTTAACTTCTGCTGCCACTTTTATTGGATACAATCTGCACTAACTGACATCTTGCACCAATATCAATAAGAGGCGGAGCCTCTATATTCTCGTTCCCAGGCTCAGCCTGGGAACGAGGGCTGGGAGGCTGAAGCCTCCTCCTTGTTGAGAATGGTGAGTCCAGAGAAAACCGCCCCTCCCCAAAACATCGGGGAGGGGTTGCGGGTGGGGTTTGCACTCTGGTTGGTAATGATGAGTGTTTAAACGGACTTGGTATGACTTAGGACTGAAGGCAAAGAAAAAATAGTATGAGTGTGCGTGAAATAATTTATGTCACCACGCGTGAATACAGTCGTCCACTAATGACCGTCATGACCACAATTGCAAATAGCAGAACTGTAAAGTCTACAGCAAACCCATATGTGCTTGTGCCATTTGCCAACATTGTACCTCTAAGAGCATCGACCTGATATGTTAACGGATTGAGGTGTGAAATCATCTGCAACCATTTTGGCATCAGCGAAATGGGGTAGATCGCATTGCTCGCAAAGAACAATGGCATAGTCATTAACTGCCCAATCCCTGTAAAGCGTTCTCTTGTTTTCACAAGACATCCAATGATTAGTGAAAAAGTCGAGAAACAGACTGCTCCCATAATCACAATCAGCACAACTCCCACAATGGCGAGCGGATTGAAATTCAACTTGACACCCAGCAGCAGTGATAATCCATAAATAATGACTATCTGAGGTAGACTTCGCACCCCAGAAGATAGAGATTTGCCCAGTACCATAGCTACGCGGGGAGTGGGACTAGCCAGGAATTTATGAACAATTCCTAAGTCTTTTTCCCAAATAATTGCCATACCACCTGTGAAAATTGCCATAAATAGCACGCTTTGAGCCAGAATTCCAGCAGCCATGAAGTCCAGATATGGCAAGCCATTGGTGGGAATGGCACGAATGCGGCTAAAGACTTGTCCAAAAATCAGAAGCCACAATGCAGGTTGGGCTGTACGCAAGAATATATCGCTTGGATCATGCCATAGCTTGCGGACTTCCAGCTCAACAATCACGAGTGTCTTTGTTATCAAGTCGGAAATGGCAGCCAGTAAATTTGCTGAACGAGAGGGTCGTCCGTTAGCCCAACCGACGTGCAGCGCGTCTGATTCTCGATGTCTCATGGTAGTTGACTCCTGATGCTAATTGATCACCTGTGTAGTGGATAAACACGTCATCTAAAGTTGCATTACTCTTAGCCAAAGAAGCTTTCAATTCTGCCGGTGTACCAGTTACAACGACCTTGCCTCGATGCATAATTGCCACTCGGTCACATAAGCTATCTGCTTCTTCTAAAAAGTGAGTAGTTAACAGTACAGTCGTGCCATAATTCTCAAGGAGTTGTTGCACAAGCTCCCACACCTGATTGCGTGCTATCGGGTCTAGCCCTACAGTTGGCTCGTCAAGAAACAGAATTTTAGGCTGATGCAGAATTGACTGAGCAATTTCCAGCTTGCGGATCATGCCACCAGAGTAGTTTCGTACTAGTCTGTGGGCGACATCCTGCAAACCCATAAATAATAGAGCCTCCCGGATTCGATGTTCGCGTTTTGACCGGGGAATATCGTACAGCTTGGCAAAAATCAGCAGATTTTCATAACCTGTTAAATTGCCATCTGCAGAAAGTGCTTGGGGGACATATCCAATGACTCGCCTTACTGCTGGCGCTTGATGAGTAACATCAAATCCAGCTATGACTGCCTGTCCTGAGCTAGGGGGCAGCAGAGTTGTCAACATCTTAATGACAGTACTCTTGCCTGCACCGTTCGGTCCGAGCAAGCCAAACACTTCACCGACTTCTATAGTGAAACTTAAGGCATCGACTGCGGTAAATTTGCCAAACTTGCGAGTGAGGTCCTGCGCCTGCAATGCAGCCTCAGTGATAGTCAGTTGCACCACGGATGAAATTTGCCTCCGTTAGTTAGATATTCTAACAATTAGTATTGCATATCTTTATTCACTCGAATACTTACGTTTCATTCATAGATGCAGAACTTACGCACTATAGCGCTTCTCACTCGGATGAAATACATATTTTGTGGGGTGGGCATCCACCCATTGGTGTCAACTTAAGCTAAAACCCTGTCTTTAATCTCGTTTCCAGGTTCCACCTGGAAATGCCCTTGAAGCGGCTAGTAACTAGGGGTGTAGGGGAATAGGGGTATAGGGGGGTCACCGGACCCCACCCTTAAAGGATAGGGTTTTAAGCTGTAGTACCCGTGTTTTTTCGTGCTATGCATCTCAAAACACATCTTTTTTCTATTCCCCTTAAAAGGGGAGGCTTTAAACCAGTCTTCTCCCAAGGGGAGACGCTACGCGAACGGGACGGACTATATTCCCCTACACCCTTACCCCCTTACCCCCGCGCCCGTTGCGGACTCGGTAACGCTCTTAAGCAAGGCAGAGCCTCCTAAGGCTGCATTCCCAGCCTCAGGCTGGGAACGAGGCAAAAACGACGCTAAATTGAGTGTTTGAGCTTTAAGTTGACACGTATGGCATCCACCCTGCCCTCAATTTAAGACGGGTTAGAAGCCCATCCCACAATCCAAAGTTGTATTGCACTCAATCAAGAACCGCTATAAAACGGTCTAGGCAGATTCTGGCTAATACAGGAGTTTTCAATTAGGTAGAACGCAGGTTTTGCGTAGGGGCACAGCAGTGCTGTGCCCCTACCATGTAGTTTGTAGTTTATGTTTTTGAAAGCGCTGTATATTGGCATCGTGTTCTCTGCCTTTGGTGTATGCAATGGAAAAGTGTGATAAATCAGTTAAAGTCAAAAAAATTCTGATATTCTTTTGAATTTTATGTTAAATAAGTTATTGAATTAGAGGATTTTCTATGCATTTTGATTTAGTACAAATAATAAAATCACTGGGATACTTTGGAGTATGGGGAATTATTTTTGCTGAGTCTGGCTTACTGATTGGCTTTTTTCTACCAGGTGATAGTTTGCTGTTCACTGCCGGATTCGTAGCATCTCAGCAACTACTTAACATCTGGGTTCTCATAATTGGTGCTTTTCTCTGTGCAGTCCTTGGTGATAATGTGGGTTATGCAACTGGACACAGATTTGGTCGTAGGCTCTTTCAAAAAGAAGATTCATGGTTATTTCATAAAAAACATTTGGTAAAAACAACAAATTTTTATCAAAAGCATGGTAAGAAAACACTTGTTTTAGCGCGATTTGTGCCTATCGTGCGGACTTTTGCGCCGATTGTCGCTGGCATTGGTGCGATGCATTATCGTACATTTATGTCCTATAACTTAATTGGCGGCTTTCTTTGGACATTCGGCATCACTCTGTTAGGATTTTTCTTAGGAAAATCTCTACCTGCCGAACAGGTAGATAAGTTTTTGTTACCAATTATTGGATTAATTATTGTTGTTTCTTTAGTGCCGTCAATTCTTCATGTTGTCAAAGAAAATCAAAGCCAAAAATAACGGGTAAGCTTAGTTTGTAGTAAGCGAATGGCGCGTATGCAGCGTATGCAGGACTTACTACAAACTCCGCCAAGTTTGTATAGTGAACTACTAAATGGTTTAGTCCTTTGTTTGATGGGTGCAATTGTAAGTCCCTCAATTTTATTTGCCTTAATTTGGGGTGATTCGAGTCTTTTTGACCTCCTGACGGCAAGGTTATGGTTGTTAACTATTTGCTCAAAGAAAATAAGAGTAAGAAAGGGGCGATGTCTTCAATGGGAAGCAAATGTTGAGCTGCACCGAGGGCCAGTGCCTCTTTCACCATGCCAAACGCCACACCATTCTCATCTTGAGCGATTGTCAGACCTCCTACTTGAGAAATGACTTGTAAGCCTTGTACACCGTCATGACCAAGCCCAGTCAATAAAACCCCGGCAGTTGTTCTGCCATAGAAGCGAGCGATAGATTTAAACATAACTGTAATCGAGGGACAATGCTTTTCTCCTGGTACAGCTCTTGAATAAATAAACTTGCCTCGAGAGTCTAATTCAAGATGATTCTTCTCTGGAGCAAAATAAACTGTTCCTGGTTCAGGGGACTCACCAACTTGAGCAACTTTGATTTTCAACTTACACTGCAAGGACAACCAATCCACCAATTTTGACAAAACGCCTTCGCCTACGTGCAGGGTACAAATAATCGGTAATGGGAAATCAGCCGGCAGTTTGCTCAGAATCTTTTGGATAGGTTGAAGACCTCGTGTGGAAGCCCCTATACAGATCACCCGGTAGGAAAGTGTCACATTTGTTACTGGTGTTTCAGTTTTTAAGGACGACCCAGATGTTGTCGGCGACCCAGGAGGAGTCAACGGCTGTTTTTGTTGTTGCGGTTTGGCAGCCACATTCATACTCGAAAGGACTTTAATTTTGGCAATCAACGCTGCTTTAATTTTCTCATAGTCAGTCGGCGAACCAGTGGTTGGTTTGGGGAAAACATCTGCAGCACCGGCTTGCAACAGACGAAAGATAGTGTCGATGTCGGTGTTTTGGACAAAATTGCTAATCACCAAAATTGGTCGCGGGTCTTGAGCCATGACACGCTTGGTCAACTCCAGACCATCCATATTTTCCATCATCAGGTCTGTACAAATCACATCCGGCTGCGTCTTGGTAATCACTTCCAGACCCTCCTCACCATCGCGTGCTGTACCGACCACAGCCACCTCTGGTGAGGAATTTAGCAATCGTTGGAGAATTTCCAGAGCAATAGGGGAATCTTCGACCAGAACTACTTTCTTTTGGCGTATACTCATTTATACAAACTTCCTTAATGTATCTAAAAACTCTCCTTGCTCGAACTCGCCTTTGGTGATGTAAGCGTTTGCTCCGACCTGTGCGCCTTGGCGCTTGTCCTCCTCCGATGCCATCGTTGTCACCAAAATGACAGGCAATTCCTTGTATT
This sequence comes from Scytonema sp. HK-05, assembly GCF_963872035.1. Lineage (NCBI taxonomy): Bacteria > Bacillati > Cyanobacteriota > Cyanophyceae > Nostocales > Scytonemataceae > Scytonema > Scytonema sp. HK-05. The sequence goes on along the minus strand of NZ_CAWMYC010000133.1, from coordinate 31,165 downwards.
CTGGTAATTGGCGAATTTTAGCAGTCAGTTCCAGCCCGTCCACATTTGGCATTTGGATGTCCGAGATCACGGCATCGAATTGGCTTTCCCTGAGTTTGTTGAAGCCGTCTTGACCGTCTACAGCAGCAGTGACTTCGTAACCAGCACTTTCCAAAATCCGCCTCATTTGGGTACGAATGGGAATGGAATCTTCAACCAGAAGAATCTTCTGTTTGATTTGTGCTTTTTCGCTTAACTCCTTAACTGTAATAGAAACAACTGTCTTTTTGGCTGACTTGAACAAATCTGGAGGATTGAGCACCATGCAAACTTCTCCAGTCCCGAGAATTGTGGCACCGGATATATTGCAAACCCTCTTGAGCAAATGACTCTGCGGTTTCAAGACAATGTCCTGTAGCTCATTGACAGTGTCTACCAGCAATCCCAAACGCTCGGAACCAAGCCGCAGAATAACGCAGGGAATGCTTTTGATGCCAACGTTCAAAGCTTGGGTTGATGCAGGCACTTTGACAGGTAAGCCTAATAAATCTGCAAGCCAAGCAACCGAGACAGGCTGTCCTTGGAATGGGAAGGTTTGGCTCCCTTCCACAGCAAAGATTTCCTGAGGAGAAACCAACAGCATCGTTTCCACAAATTCCACAGGGATGGCATAGGAATTTTGGTTGACTTGCACAATCAAGACATGGGTCGTTGCGAATATGCTACTGATCGTGATGCGAAATAAACATCCCTTGCCTGGAGTAAATTCTACTTGGATGGTTCCTTTGAGTCGTTCGACGTTGGCACGCACGACATCCAAACCGACGCCTCTGCCGGAAATCTCAGTGACTGCTGTGCGAGTGGAGAAACCAGGCGCAAATATCAATGCCTGAATCTCCGCCGTTGACATCGCTGCCAGTTCTGCTTGAGAGCGAATGCCACGGCGCATCGCTGCCAGTTTAATGGCTTCGATATCCAAACCGCGCCCATCATCTGAAACTTCAATACTCACGGTGTTGCCAGTTTGGTAAACCTTCAGGTGAATTGTTGCCGTCGGGGGCTTGCCAAGTTTTAAACGCTCTTGGGGTGTTTCGATGCCATGATCTATGGCATTGCGAAGGATGTGCATCAGCGGGTCTTTCATCTCTTCAATAATCCGCTTGTCTACACTAATCTGTTCACCTTCGATGTGAAGATCAACTTCTTTGCCTTGCTGCTTAGCCAAATCTCGTACGGTGCGGGGAAACAGATGAAAAATTGTGGATAATGGCAGTAGTCGCAGAGAGGTGACTCCCGATTGAAGTTCATTGGATATGATTTCGAGTCTGGCAGTATAGTCAAACGCTTTCTTCTGGACTCGATTGAGGTACTCTCCCAGTTGCTTGAGGCGGTTTTCTGTTAAATTAGAGGAATTTTGCATCTGTTGCAGTTGACTACCTAGCCCGCGTCGTTCTAAGTCTCTATATGCTTGACGGATGATAAAAGCTTGTCGGTTCAACTCTTCCCACAGGGTGATCATTTCGTCAATTTCAACAAGTTGGTCTGCAATCTGACCTTTGGTAACTAGCAGTTCACCTACTTGTGTCAACAGCTTATCGAGCCTTTGGGATTCAACGCGGATAGTGTCAATTTGGTAGTCGCTTTCAGGCGCAATAGTGTCTGCGTTTGCTACCGTGGATTCATTAATTTCAACTGCATCATTGAATACGGTTTGTGGCTCTGCCAGGGTCAAGGAATCTTCCTCTGATTCGGTATCATCGAAGACCAAGGACTGTGCAAAGGGGAAGGTAGAGGAATCCTCCTCTGATTCAGCTATGTTTTCTGGTACGGTTTCTGGAATTTCCGACCATGCATCACTAGACTCACCTCTCATAAGTTGAGCTAGGACATGGAAGACGCTGACTCCTGCTGGTTGTCCGGTAACGGCTTCATGGGCAATTTTACGAATAGCATCCAGTCCTTGAGAAAGGCATTCGTAGAGTTGGGAAGTGAAAACTCGCTCACCCTGCTTAACGGACCCCAGAATTTCTTCGATTTGGTGGGTGAGGGTTTCCACATCTTTGACCCCCAACATCCGGGAATCACCTTTGAGGGAGTGGGTTTCTCGCAGTAATCCTTCCAGTTTGGCTTTGTCTTGGGGATTTTTTTCTAGATGCAGCAACCCTGCTTCGATTTTCTGTATACGTTCGGCACTGGCTGCTTTGTACAGCGATCGCAGTTCTTCGTCTTCTATCATCATGGCTTTAAAGCTGTTTTGATGAATGATTTTGTTTCGTTTTGTTACAGCATAGCCTGAAGATTCTGAGCCGCTTCACTGAGGTCTTCGGTAGCTTCTTTCACCTGGGAGATGCCAAGGGCTGTTTCTTTTGCCTCTAAGTTGATGGCATTCATGGCTGCGACAACCCTTTGCACCGCAACAGCTTGCTGTTTAGCTGTCATGGCAATCTCTTGGTTATTAAGGAACACCATATTAATAGCATCAGCGATATTGATGAACACATCACCTGTTTCTTCAGCTAACCTGATTCCTTGGGTCGCTTTTTTGGTGCCTTCATCAGTCACCATGATAGTGGAGTTAATTGCTGCTTGCACTTCGTTGACCAAAATATGAATTCGGTCAGCTGATTTCCTGCTTTGATCAGCCAGTTTACGAATTTCGCCAGCCACGACGGCAAACCCTTTGCCTTGCTCACCGGCACGCGCTGCTTCTACGCCTGCGTTGAGAGCCAGCATATTTGTTTGGGTCGCCAGATCTGCGACGATGTCAGAAACTGTGGTGATTTGTCCTGTTTGCTCAGAAAGACGAACAATTTGGTTGGCGATCGCAATCACCTGGTCTTTCAGTTCCGAAATACCGTCCATCGCCACACCCACTGTTTTCGTTCCTGACTCAGCCAGTTCTAAGGCTTTCTGCGCCCCAGAGGCAGAGATTTCGGCTTTTTGGGCGGATTGGAGCGAATAAGTTCCCACTTCCTCAATCGTAACTGTGGTTTCATTCACTGAGGAAGACTGCTGCAAGATGGTGCGTTCCTGTTCGTTGACTGTGCTAGTAATGTCTTTTGTCGAAGATGCAACCGCATTAGAGGCGTCTTGGATTGTCTTAGCAATACTCGACGAGAGGGCATAAGAAATGACTAGGGAGATAGAGGCAGCTAGCAATGTACCCAAACCGGCAATAATTTGTATCAAGACAGTTGCCTGTCTGACTTCGTTAATCGATGCTTGAATAATTTTGTCTTGCTCCTGTTCAAACTCTTTCTGCAACGCTTCAGCGTTTTGAATAAACGGTCTAGTTTTTTCTGTTTGAAATGTTTTGAGTGCCTGGTCTTTCTTACCTGTCTTTACCAAAGTAATAGTCTCTCGACCAGATTGCTCGATTTGCTGCCCAAGTTGACGGATTTTTGTCAATCGCTCTTTCTGCTGTGGGTTGACAACAACTTTTTCAGCAACGTCTAGGGATTTCTTATAGTCAGATACCCCTGTGTTAAAGGATTCTTCGAGATTTTCAGTCTCACTAAATATTAAGAAGCCGCGTGTTGCCCGTTCCATCCTTGATAGACCCAGCGTTGCTTTAGATGCTTCACTAGATGCGGTTTTGGCATCTTCCACTTCTTTGAAGGATTGATCGAATCTTCGAGAATTTCCAAAAGCCAGACCGCTTATCACTATCAATAAGAACAGCGGAAATGAATATCCCAATAAAATTCGACCTCTTAACTTTAATTTTGCCAACATATGTTCATATCCTTCTGGGTGATATCTATCTATAAATTGATTCCGAATTGAGTCAAGATTTTGAGTTATACTTAATACGAATTGTGCTTAGCACTATATTTGTTCATTCACTACCAGTCCTCCTTGGGTCAGGATTTTAGGTAAGTCTAGGACAATCAGCATGTTTTCCTGAAAGAAAGCTATTCCTTGAACGTACTGTGCATCGCCCGTGAGTTTTATTGTGGGCAAAGGTTTGATTTCAGCAGGGTTGAGATTAACCACCTCCAAAACTTTATCGACTGGCAATCCGGCAACAATATCATCAACTTGAACCACGACTGCTTTAGAACCAACTCTAATCGGGCTGATTGGCAAATTCAAAACATTCCGAATATCAACTAAGGTGATAATTTCTCCACGCAAATTCATATTGCCAACAATATGGTTTGGGCAGCAGGGAATTGGCGTCAAATTGTCAATATCCGTAAATTCCCGCACCAGTTCTAAGTCTAGCCCATAGTACTCGTTACCAATGCCAATGACTGCTAGGGGTATGAGGCTGGTTGTCACCTCTAAATCTTCTAATGATTGCCTCAGATCAAGAGCCCGCTGTCGGAAAATAGCTCTTTCTTCAAAAGTCGCATGGGGACAAAATAAGTCGTAGAAGTTTGGTGTTTGGAATTCTTCAATCTGTTGGTATTCGTTATAATTTTGTTGCTCGTCATCAGATGCTGTTATGCTCTCCAACTGGCTTTGTGCATCCCAAATCAAGGTAACTAAGATATCTGGTTGACGAACTAATTTCTTGGAATCAAGCAAAAAAATTGTTTCTGACTCTATATTGGCGATACCAGCAAGAAATGTCGTGTTGATATCACAAAGGAATCCATCAGAAGGCGCTGCTTCAATGACTTCATCATCTAGTTCTAACATTTCGTTGACCTGGTGAACTAGTATGCCAATTTGCAAGCCCTCCCACCCTAAAATGATGATGTAGTCGCTAACGTGGCAAACTTTCGGCGGATATCCTTGAAGCCAATCAAGATGTATCACTGGCACAATTTGCGTCCGCAAGTTGAGGATGCCGATAATATCGGTACTTGCTTCAAAAATGGGTATCAGTTCCGGAAGCGGGAAAATTTCTTGAACCAGTGCTGCTTCGATTCCATAGTGCAAATCATGTATACGAAATGTCAGGTATTTTTTGTTCTCCATTGCAGTTTTCTACTCTTGATGTTGACTGTTAACAATTAACTGTCAATGGTCAGACGAGACTTATTTGAATACAATTTGATATAATAAAAGGATAGGTAACAATACAAAATTAAACTGAAAAGCTTGCAAAACTTTGTTATCTAAAGTTATATTTGTAAGAGACAGTTTTTAAAGTTTCTGGTCTTTCGCCCACAAATTTTCCCACAATTTCAAGTAAATGGTGAGGTTCAAATGGCTTGGTTAAATAATGAGTTGTTCCAGCAATTTGACCTCGAAGTTTATCAGAGAATTTATCTCGTGCCGTGACCATAATAATGGGTAATTTTTTGAATTTCGCAATACTACGTACTGTACGGCAGAATTCTAAGCCGTCAATATCTGGCATGGTGACATCCAACAGCAACAGTGCAATAGGATTGGTATTCATCAAACTCAGCGCTTGCAAAGCGTTATCTGAAAAAAGAACTTGATAGCGTTCTCCCAAAGCCCGCTTGATTAAAATCTGCACCACAGGGCTGTCATCAACACTTAGAATAACTGGACGTTGCTCTTCAACATGAGAAACTGTTTGAACCAGAGGTGTATGCTGTCCAAAAGTTATCCAGCTCGATGCTACCCACTCCGTATAGCTTCGTGCTATATCTAGAGGGTCTTGGTCTAATTGTTCGGCGATGTCAATGAGCGATCGCCTACCATCCACCCACTTGTGTAAATCCTGCTGCGCAATGCTTGTTTTTACTGTTCGCCAACCTGGTAACAGCTGAGGAACCGCCTCCATACTGGGAATAACACGAGCAAGTGCAGTCCATTGGTGCTGGCGATGAGCAACATCTTGGATCAGTTTATTCCATTCCAAACCGTGAGCATCTTTTCCATAACTTAAATCAATCTCAACTGTGGGATCTAACTCTAACTTTCCTGGATAAGGCAATGTTTGTTCTAACACTTGCACAAATTGAGTATGGATACAGGTTTCAATCTCTTCCCACTTAAACACTCGTATCCGCACGATTTGCTCTAAAAGTTCTCGAAAAGATGACGGATTTTGTAATTTTTGCGCTGCATATCCAACAGCAACCTCAGCCCAGTCATGACTTAACTTAATCCCAATTCTTCTAGCAAGTTCTTGATTATTAACTATTTTTGACCCGCCGTAAACAATCTTGCCGTTGTTCAAAAAGACAACACGTAATCTTGGCTTTTGCTCAGAATTTACAATTGCATTGATGCAAACAGATCCACTCTTCCCTGTACTTTGTAGATCCTCTAGCAAATCACTGAGTTGTCCCGCTTGATACTGTAATGATTTCAACATCCTAAATTAAATAATTTACTATACATTTCGAGGTATATGTAGCGGATGAATCATATTTTGTCATTACCCGCACTTAAGATGTGGACAAGCTCATATGAATTTTGCTTTTCCGTCTTAAAAAAGAAAACCTGTCTATTCAAAATTCTGCCCTTGTCACCTACTTTGCTTAATTCAAAATATGCTTACGGCACCCTACGCGTGAACACCCATTCTAAATTCAAATTTTTTTTTAATTTTTAATTTTGAATTTTAAATGTTTGAGTAGCGAGTCTGAGATCAAGCCTCGAGTTGCAACAGTGAGTCGTCAGAGGCTCCAAACCCTCGTTACCAGGTTCAACCTGGTAACGAGATATTACAGCCAGAGGCTCTTGTTGGGTGCAAAATCTGAGGAGTGTCACCTACTTTGCCTCAAAGCGTAGGTTTACTAAATTCACCCCAATATATCTAGCTAAAACAAACACTGTCTTGCTATTCTATTCCCTATCCATAAATGACCTAACTTAACTGGATCTATCCTTGATCACACTCAAAGTGTGCGCTTAGTGAATGATGAAATTTACACTACAGATTTAGGGCAGTCAGTGTAAGCACCACAGCCCTCCAAGAAAGTAGGTATTCATGCTAATTAATCTTCACCTCTGGAAAATACAGTAGATACCCTATAACCTCATTGCGACCGATAGCAAAAACTAGACACACCCAATCACTCAACTACAAGTCCCTGACGGTTCTGTAAAGAGGTTTTTTTCGTTGCGATCGCTTTCTTACGTATATACGTATATACGTATTTTAGTAAAAAGCGACAACAGAGTACGGTTACGTACTCAGCTTTAGTTGCATAACCAAAGTTACCAAACAAGACACTAAAAATCAAGTAGAATCTATGAAGGCTTTAAGAAAAGTTGTTTAATTGGGATCAAAGCTTTGATTAAGGCTTTGAAATGAATCATGTACCAGGTTAGGTCTTATACTGCCTTTGTACCTGTGATTGCTGTATGCAAAAATTCCAAAAAATAAGATTTCTAGGCACATTATTGAATTGATTATTATTGATTTTTATTTCATTCTTTCTCTTAAATGTTTACATATAGCAATCCTCCGCAGATTTATGAAAATTGAGAGACACAGATCCCCTTTGTGATAGTTGTCGGCTGGGCGTGGAGAAACTCGAAACCCTTCAGCGTTCCTCAACCACTGCCAGGGTGGTTTAAAATTTGGTTTGTTACAGTGCAGGTGTTGGGAGTGATAGTACCTCTCGTGGTGATTGTGTGGGGTGTATGGTGGCGTGATACTCGCCTATGAACTGCGTTTGTTCCCTACTTGGTGATGCTGGGGTTGCAAATCCTATCTGAGATTTTAACACTGAGGCAATTTCAGACAGTTGTGTGGGTGATGGTTCCTTATTTATACTTACCTTATCGCTTTTGGCAGCTTTATGAAGCGTGGAAGTTCCTAAGTTTTGAAACCGATTTGGCATGGGTAAGAAATTTATTGCTGCTACAAATAGTGCTGTGGATTGGCAACCATGTCTTAAATGTAACGCAGTTACCAAGGCTACTGCGCTGGGAAGTTAAAGAAGATTCCGACATGAGTATTTAGTTGAGCTTTCAGAAACTAGAGAAAAGCTGATAGCGTCAAACAAAGGAGAGTATTTTTGTGGACGTTGTAGCTTGAAAACGCGCTCTAACTACTGGCAGCTTCTACCGTACATCCAACCCCAGTGGCAAACCCTTGTCAAGGGGTTCATTGGCATCTTGGGATATGTGCTAGCGACTTTGGCACTTTTGACTCTCGTGCGTCAATTCGCAACTGTTTTTGGGGGTGGTGATTTAAAAGCGATCGCCCTACAACTTGGCATCATAGCAGCAGTGTTTCTGGCACGAGGATTTTTTCAATCTGTGCAAGATATGTACATGGCAAAAGCAGCACTGCGAGTCGCTTTTCATCTCCGCAAACAGGTTTACTCGCACCTGCAAAAGCTCAATCTCAGCTTTTTTGAAACAGCAAAAGCAGGTGATTTATCTTACCGCCTGACTGAAGATGTTGATCGGGTTGGGGAAGTTGTACACAAACTCTTTCATGACTTTATCCCCTGCGTTTTGCAGTTGGTGGCAATTCCCATTTACATGATTTCTCTGAATTGGCAACTGACACTAGCTACAGTCATTGTTGCACCGTTGATGGGTATTTTAATTGGTTGGTTTGGCGAAAAGTTACGCCAGTTTTCCTTAAAAAGTCAAAATCGTGTTTCAGATTTGTCAGCAATACTAACGGAAGTTTTCAGCGGTATCCGCCTCATCCAAGCTTTTGCAGCAGAAAACTACGAAATTGCCCGGTTTAGCCGTGAAGCAGAACGCACTTTAAAAGCAAAATACTCAGTCGAACGGCTAAAAGCCATTCAGATTCCGATTATCGGATTTCTCGAAGTTTTGAGTGTTTTAACACTGCTGTTCGTTGGCGCGTGGCAAATTGCTAATGATAACTTGACAGTAGCGGACTTTCTCAGCTACCTAACTGCAGGAGGGTTGTTGATTGACCCTATCGCTCACGTAACGAACAACTACAATGAGTTTAAACAGGGTGAGGCGTCTGTTGACCGTGTTTTTGAATTGTTGGCTATTCAACCAACGGTGGTGGAAAAACCAGATGCTCTGTTGCTTCCGACCGTGACTGGTAAGGTAGAATATAGCTCTGTGTCCTTTGCCTACAAATCTGGTGAACCTGTCTTAAAAGATATCAGTTTGTTGGCACAACCAGGAGAAGCGATCGCCCTTGTGGGTGCTTCGGGTGCTGGGAAAACCACTTTTGTGAATCTTCTCCCCCGCTTCTATGATCCTAATACTGGTCAAATCTTAATCGACGGCGTTGATATTCGGGATGTCACGCTTGACAGCCTGCGGCGACAAATTGGCATTGTTCCCCAAGAAACGATTATGTTTTCTGGGACAATTGCCCAAAATATTGCTTTCGGGCAAGACTTGTTTGATATCGAAGATGTTGAGAAAGCTGCGAAAATTGCTAACGCCGATCAGTTTATCACCCAACTGCCAGATGGTTATCACACTTGGGTGGGAGAGAGAGGCGTGAATTTATCCGGTGGACAGCGACAAAGAATCGCGATCGCGCGTGCTGTTTTGCTGAACCCTAGAATTCTTATTTTAGATGAAGCGACATCGGCATTAGATTCAGAGTCGGAAGCTTTGGTACAGGAAGCGCTAGAAAGGCTGATGGAAGGGCGGACTGTGTTTATTATTGCTCATCGTTTGAGTACAGTGAGGAGGTGCGATCGCATTTTAGTTCTGGAACGCGGTCAAATTGTCGAATCGGGAACTCATGAAGAATTGTTAACGCTAGGGCGTCGTTATGCCAGATTTTACGCCCAGCAGTTTAGCCAGACTTGACGTACTCCTCGGCATAAAATGTACGCTTGTTTCTTAAAAGATGTTCCAATGTAGGCATTAGCCATACATTTCCACCTTGATTCCTGTTTTTTAGACTCTTAACTAGACTGAAAATCAGTCCCCGCCGGACCGTCTCCGCAGGCATTTTGATTTTACGTCCACTTTGGGCGTCCCACCGCAGACTACGGTACAGTCACTCATACTACGTTTCTACCCAAAGGAGTCCAGTTATGGATATCCTGTATGGATCGCCAAGGGCGTACCTTGAAGAATTCTACCAGAGAAACATGATTGTTAAAACCTGTCGTGTCACGTTTCATCCCCGGATTAAAAGGCAGGGGTTCTCACGCTCCCGTTATGCTTTGATAGACAACTCATGGGAGAGTTCATGGTCTTCATGAGGAGCAAAATCCCAGTTTAGGAGTTTTTCTAAAAGTTGACTCTGACGTTTGGCATTTTGCTCAATCTCTTTCAGCGCCACAATTGTAGCACTGCGGTCAAGTTGACCTTGACGCCATAGTTGAGTCAAGTGAGATGTGCGATTTAGGCACGACTTGAACTCGATAGCCAGAGAATATTGAAACTTTCTTAATTTTTGATAGTGAAAGTCTACATTGAGTGACACACTTGAAGCATGAGGGTCGATTTCGTAAGGAGCAAGACGCCAGTTTAGGAGTTGTTCCAACAGTAGAGTCTGAAGTTCGGTGTGTTGCTCAACGATTTCAAAAGCTTGAAGAGTGGCATTGTGGTCGAATCGACTTTGACGCCACAAATGAATCCAAGATAGCAGACAGTTAAGGGAAAATCTAAATTCAATAGATATAGAAGATAGAAATTTTATATACTTTTGGTTAACGTAATCTGCATCTATCTTAGTACTGACTTTACTTTTTCTCATATCATACTTCCTAGTGTAGTGTTGACCAGAATCGGCGGTAACTACCGGAAACTAACGGAATTAACTATACTGTACAAGTTTTCTCTACGAGAGTCTGTATACCCACAAGCAGATTTGTTCTACTATCTTGAGGAGTATCACTAAACTGAAACTTTAAAAAGAATTCGGGATCACCACACGGGTAAATCAGGGATACTCACCAAGATTTTTTGTTTTAAAAGAAAGAATTTGGAGGCTTTTCATCTTGATCCATCTAGCCAGAAAAATTTTCCAACAGATAATTTCTTCGTGTTTATCTGTATACATCTACGCTTTTAAATACCCTACAATCCACTTAAGTTTGTAAAACTTTAGAAAAACTAAAGATTTTAGGAAAAGTCGAGAGAGCATAAATGGCAGCCATTACAGTTCATCAAAAAGTCTTTGAAAAATTAAAACAAGCTTATATAGAAAAGTTAGGTAGTTCACCGAAACTTCTCATTACTGAGTTAAATCGTGTTTATCAAGATAAAGACAATTTGACAAAAGATGTCATTTCTGACAAAACTTTACGTAATTTTTTCAACAACCCTGAACCAACAAAAATGCAGGAGAAGAATCTTAACTTCTTATGCAGAGTGTTGCTAGGATACGAAAGTTATCAAGAAGCTTTGAGACAACAAGCAGCATTAGAACAAGGACAAGCAAATACTCATGTTCATGAAGATTGGCTTGACCGCTACCAGGAATATCTCAGAATAAAGTGCGGCACAATGAAAGTGCTTACTATGACTCAACCTGTACAATTAGATAGTGTTTATGCGAATGTCAATGTTTTAGAAGCTATTAAAAGCAAAAAGCAAACAACAATTGAAGAATTGTTAGGTAACATTTCTAGCGACAGTGTTAATAGTATAAGTGTTAGTCGCATCAACTATACAGTGAGCGATAGAAATATAGCAGCTTTAGATGCCGTTAAACATTATCATAAGCTTCTGATTTGGGGTAAACCAGGAGCAGGTAAAACGACTTTTCTTAAACACTTAGCTTTGCATACTACCCAAGAAATAGGACAGCAAATTATCCCGATTTTTATTTCCTTGAAAGCATTTGCAGATGAAGAAGATAAACATAGCCTTATTGATGCTATCAAACGAGAATTGCTCACTTACGCCTCTGTGTCAGCGTCACTTGTTCAGGAGTTACTAGAACAAGGTCGTTGCTTGATACTATTAGATGGTGTAGATGAAGTCAGAGACGCAGAAAGCAACCGAATATACAGAAGCATTAATACTTTGGTAGAACAATTTTCCAAAAACCGTTTTGTTATAACCTGCCGTTCCGGAGCTTCAGATTATACATTTGAATATTTTACAGAAGTGGAGATGGCAGATTTTAATGAACACCAAATTGCGATGTTTGTTAAGAAATGGTTTGCCTCTAATCAAGATCCCAAACTAGGAGACGAATTCTTAGCAGAAATAGAAAAAAACAGGTCTATCAAAGAGTTAACAACAAATCCTTTACTACTCACTATGTTGTGTTTAGTGTTTGAGGATTACTATAAATTGCCCAAAAATCAATACTCACTGATTGATGATGCTATAAATGTCCTACTACGCAAATGGGATGCTAGTAGGCGAATTGAACGCAATTGGGCGAACCAATTTAACTTACCACATCAACGAAGAGTTAATCTGCTTAGCCAGATAGCTTATGAAGCTTTTAACCAAGAACCACAAAAGTATTTTTGGCAAACGAGTGAACTAGAAGAGTTAATTAGGGATTATATTGAAAATCTTCCTGAAATTTCTCCTAAGACGCTGAGGATTGACAGTTTAGCAGTCTTGAAAACTATCGAAGCCAATCATGGATTACTCGTTAAGCAAGCTCAAGAACTTTATTCATTCTCCCACCTAACTTTTCAGGAATACTTCGTTGCTAATTACATCGTGGAGAGTCGAAATCCCGAAATTTTGAAACAAATTATCAAGCAGCACTTAACCAACCATCAGTGGCGAGAAGTGTTTCTCATGATTGCAGGACGACTCGCCAATGCTGATGAATTCCTCAAACTCATTTTTAGCCAAATCAACAAGCTAGTCAATAGTAGAATTTTCCAAGATATGTTGACTTGGTTGGATGATGTAACAGCCTTACACGCAGTCAAATCTAGTTCATGGAGAGCGTTTTATTTATTTGTTGATCAGGAGTTTGAACTTTATACTAATCGATTGACAAAAATTGATTCTAACTTGGGTTTAAAACTTGCAGTTATCTTGAAAGAGTTTAATGACGAACGAGAAAAAATTATCAAACGTTCACAAGTGTCCAATTTTGCATTAAATTTAGTTGATATTTCTGCTAAAGTTTCTGCTAAAGCTTACGAACAAGAATTTGAACCTCATAATATCAACCCTTTGTTAAGAAAAGAACTTCCTGTTAGTGTTAATTCTCCTCAACTCCGAGGTGGACTCACTATTGATAAGGAAAAGGGTATCATTAGTATTCATAAACAGGAACATCAAATCACTCTTGATAAAGAACATTTTCCTTTTCAAAATTCTAGCAATAGTGATGAACCAGAAGATATAACTGAGGGTGAAGAAGATATAGTTGCTCGTGCTAGACAACTGAAATATGACGATTTAGCAGATGAATTGATATACTTGCAAGATTGCTTTCCCTCTGATGACGCTTTGACATGGGAATGGCAAGAGTGGTCAAAAAAATTGAAAGGATTGATGAGGTTGTATTTACATATTGGTTTTGATGATGTGAAATTTTCCCAAAAGCAAATCAACACTTTGAAAGATTATTTTTATGCCAATATTCTATTAATAGAATGTATTCGAGGAGATTGTTACTCTTCAAAAGAATTACGCAACCAAATTGTTGACCATTTATTGTTGCCAAAGAAATGTATTCCTAAAACCCTCACCCTTGAAATATAGAAGTTATGTTCACAGGGCGTAAGGTGTATTCATCTTTTTCCACTACACCCTTATTATTCCGCTTATTACCCCTTATTACCGCTTATTACCTTTAATGCTATATTAATTAAGTACGCTATAGCATTAAAAAAGAATGGCTGTATGTTATCAACCCAGGGCTAAAGCCACTGGGCTTGTCCTAAACAAGCTGGACAACGTAAGTGATGACTAGCCCATGAGACGCAATTTGGTACACACTCCCGAATGCTTCTCCAGTTCGGGTTATCTGTAAGGCTTCTTGTTAAGTCGTGGTTAAAGACCAGTTATCTTAGTTGCGTTGGGCGAGGAGACCCTTCGGGTATGCCTTCGGCACACCTTCGGTGAACGGCAATATCCTGCGACGGGAAACCCGTCTTCAGATTTGCCTCACTTAAACAGGTTTGCTGGTTCCTGGGATTATATCCAATCAAAAACCAGTCCCTTTCACGGGCATTAAAATACCCGTTCATGTTTCCTCCCACGCCTAGAAGGCATGCGTTTCCACATGTACCGTGAGGTTTTATGAGCAAGCAGGTTAAGAAAGTATGTAAGCACGAACCGGGTAAAGACTGGACAGACGGCTGTTGTAGCTCGAATCATGTAGATGACACGAGTTCTAGAAAGCCTGATGAACAAGTCACAAAATTTGCTTTCGAGCAGTCTTTTTCAGCCGTTTCATTAAAACCGGAAAAATCTGCCAGCCTCATTACTAATTAGTTGGTTTAGCGCCAACGATCTGGGCGGAAAAATCGCCCAAACCTGAGATTTTGGAGGCATGCAGGAGTATTTATACATGGGCGATTTTTCCGGAGGCTGGCAGATTTTTCAATCGTTGTGACCCAACCCAACCAGGGACATAAGCGAAAGCTACTTGCTGCAATTATTGTGCTATAATCCAGTCGGCAAATTCAAAGTATGCACTACCCAGTCCCTACCTTTTATTTCCTGGGAAGTTCATAGGGTTTCCAAATAGCTCAACAAATCCGCCATTTCTTGCGGGCTAGGTTGAAATTTCGGCATGGGTGGAGTTTCCCCACTAATGACTTGGTGAATCAGACCATACGGGGATTTACGCTTTGAGACTCCTTGTAAACTGGGACCTACACGCCCATCTGCTTCCCAGCCATGACAACCAGCACAGTTGATTTGAAAGATGGCGTGTCCTAGTACTTGATCGCCTTTGAGGGATAGAACGCTTTTGACGTATGGATCGGAAGCTCTGGTTATATCAACAGCAAAAATGCTCAAAACGACTGCTAGCAGAATTGCCAGCGCCGTCAGAGTGATTCGCCAAATCAGAGTTTCAGGTTTGGTAATCTGGTTATCCAAAAGTTTGCTGTTTAAGTCGAAGTGTACAAAAAGTTTTCATTTCATACACATAGCTTAAAAGTTCTTGATTGTGACTGCAAGCACAGACAAATGTTTTTTTGCTAACTAAGCAGGGGGTAGGGGTGAGGGGGATGCTGTCGGATGAGGGGGATGAGGGGGATGAGGGAGATGAGGGGCATGAGGGGGATGCTGTCGGATGAGGGGGATGTGAGCTTTTGGAAGAAGGGATTCATGCGAGATTTGGTAGAATCAAGGGCGGGAACAAAATATTGAACGATAGCAACAAAGGAGATTTAAAGTGGTTGAACCCTTGCTTGACGGCATTGTGCTGGGTCTAATCTTCGTAACCTTGAGTGGATTGTTTTACAAGGCTTACCAACAATACAAGCGCGGCAATCAGCTAGGTTTGTAAAGAAAGCATAAGGAGATGAGAGAAATGAGAGAGATGAGGGAGATAAGGAAGAGTACTAATTGTTCTTTGACTTCCTCATCCTCCTCATCCTCCTCATCCTTCTCTACTTTTGAAGCCCTTCCCTCACTCCATAACCCTGTAAAAGGTTAAAGCTGTGTTTCCGTAAACTTTTTCGCGGTAGATTTCCCAAGATGGAATGACTGGAGGTGTCCAATCTTGAGGATTATGTTCGACTGCTATTTCACCATTGGCGTCTAAAAGCCCAGAGTGAGCGATCGCCTCTAGCACTGGCTGGTATAATCCACTCGCATAAGGTGGATCGAAGTAAATTCTGTCAAACTGTCCTGACAATTTTGGCAAAAGCTGTACGACATCTCCCCGCAGTACCTTCCATTCTTGTTCGGCACTCGCTAAGCTCTGCCAGTTTTGTTGGATAATTGCACAAGCACGGTTAGATTTTTCAATCCCTACGACTAGGCTGGCTCCTCTACATAAAGCTTCTGCACCCATTGAACCAGTACCGGCGCACACATCCAGCCAGCGACAACCTTCTATTGTCCCCTGCCAAATATTAAAAACTGCCTCCCGTACCCGCGCACTTGTCGGTCGGGTTTCTCTCCCTGGTAAAGTTTTTAATTGTCGATTACCGTAAATTCTTAAACTCATTAGTCATTAGTCATTAGTCATGAGATGCAAACATCTTTTTATAGGGTAAGCATCACCCACCAGTTACTTGTAAAGGTAGGCAATGCCATCCTATATGAAATTTACAATTTTTAACAATCAATTCTCAAAAAACCCTTTGACTATGAACTAAAGACTAGAGACTATTGACTCATCCACAATTGTATTTAGGCAGCAACTTGTGTCCAAACTTGGGATACAAAATTAGACAGAATTTGCAATCCAATATTAGAGGACTTTTCTGGGTGGAACTGAACTGCCATAAGGTTATCGCGGGCGATCGCAGCTGTTACAGTTTGACTACCGTGGGTAACATTTGCAGCACAGACTTGCGGATCTTGTGGATCAACATAATAGGAATGAACAAAATAAACCCAAGGTTGAGATGGGAGATACTCCCACAAATTACTTTTTGGGTGAGTCAGTTCGAGTTGATTCCAACCCATATGAGGAATGGCGATTCCTGGTTCTCGGTGAAATCGCCTGACTGTTCCTTTAATAATTCCCAGTCCGGGTTCAACTCCTTCTGCACTTGACTCAAAAAGAATTTGCAGCCCTAAACAAATGCCTAAAAAGGGTTTGCCAGATGCAATTGCATCTTTGATTGGTTTTTCCAAACCACGTCCTCTCAAGTGTTGCACTGCTGGATCGAATGCACCCACTCCCGGCAAAACTATAGCATCTGCCTTTTCTAATTCCTTTTGAGAGTCAGTAATCTTAGGAGTTGCCCCGGCTTTTTCCAAACCTTTGCAAACCGAGTGCAAATTTCCCATGTCGTAGTCTACGACTGCAATCACTGTCATTTACCTGCTCCCTGTTAATTTATGATGGAGGGTATTTCTATATTATCTATATTAAATAATATTCGATATGAAGAAAAGAATTCTATTAACTTCTTTTGACACTTGGTTATCTGAGCAAAAATCAAATTCTTCTGATGATTTGTTGGCAGAAGTTGCTCGGCTTAACTCGTTACCTTATGATTTAACCTTGTTGCGACTATTGCCTGTAGATGTGCAGCGAGCCAGTTTTCGAGTCATAGAAAAAATCCATGAACTCCAACCAGACTGCATTATCTGCTGTGGCATGGCACGAAAGCGGACACTATTAAGTGTGGAAGTCGGCGCTAGTTGTGGAGAAAATGTGTTGCAGACAACAGTTGATTTAGAGCAATTAGTGGCGGGAGCAAGGGCAGTTGAGATCAGTCACGACTGCGGAAAATTTGTTTGCGAAGGTCTTTACTATTGCGTTTTAGATGAACTACGCCAACACCAATTAACAACCCCTTGCATCTTTGTCCACGTTCCTATTTTGACTGAAGAAAATTTGCCCTTAGTCCTTGACGATTTTTTATTGATTATGCACAGGCTGGCACTTTGGTAAAGCTGTTTGCGTCTGTAGCGAGAAAAATATATGTAAGTATATGTTGCCATTCTTACTAATTTTTCCTATCGCTCAAATAACTCCTCCCCCTGCAGCACCGCCACCGCAAGAAATTGTGCAACAGCAACAAGTGCGTCCTTTACCAGGCAATCTGGATAGTGTGCCTGTATTTAACAGCAACAGTCCAGAAAAGGTTCTTAAAGAAGGAATTTTGCTTTCCACCTTTCCATCCGAAGGCAAAAAAGTCTCAACAGCACACCTGAATTTTCCTTTTAAAGGACGATTTGATGTTTTTGCCCATCATGTTGCCCAAGCACCCACACCAGAAGACTTGCGATCGCTCTATCTGGGTATAATTCTGCATAACCCAGGAAAACAACCTGTGACAGTGAATATCTTGCAGGCGGCGAGTTATTTAAGCCAACCAGATGCACCGTTTGCGGAGTTGCCATCTAAGAGTGAGAATATTTTGGGGACAATTTTCGCCGGACCAGGCGATCGCGTGATGTATGATGTTCTGCGGGGACAACGACAAGACACATTTCCTCCCCAAATCATCATTCCACCAGGCGAAAGCCGGATGTTGATGAATGCGCCCATTCCTGTCAACGGACTCACACCACCGTTAAATGGTCGGTCTACACTCATGCGACTGTGGAGTAATGACACAGTTTATGCAGCGAGTCTGGCAATGTTTGCACCAAAGAATCCTGATGGCAGCGAGCGTGAGCCTACTTTAGAAGAATGGCAAAATTTACTAAATAATGGTGATTTATCCGGACCACGCGATAAAGTCCCCACCCCTCTTGAGGAGACTAACAAACCAATAATATATGGTCGTGTTGCCGGAGTCGCCCAGGGGACTGAATGGAAAGCATTATTAATAGATGATCCAAAAACTCAGCATCTGACCATTCCCAGTTCTGGACAAGCCTTTTCTTACGCTCTTAGTGCTTTAAATCGCGGTACCTTAGGAACGAGTCAAATACAAAGTGCGCCGATGCTGGTACGTTATCCTGACACCGCATATCGCGCTCATGGAAATTACACTGTGCAATACAGCCTAACATTGCCACTGTATAACAATACTCAGAACCCGCAAACCGTTATGGTGTCCATGCAGACACCAATAAAAGAAGACCAGTTAACCAAAGCAGGATTGCGCTTTTTGAATCCACCAGCGCCGCAAGTCTTGTTCCGGGGTTCGGTAAGAGTACGTTATAAAGATGACCAAGGTCTACCCCAAACACAGTATTTACATTTGGTGCAGAAACGTGGACAACAAGGGGAACCATTAGTGCTGTTAAATATGAAAGCAGGAGAACGAAGATTAGTAGAAGTAGACTTCCTCTATCCGCCAGACGCCACCCCACCCCAAGTGCTGACAGTTCAGACGATGAATAATGTCGGTTCAACTAGTTTAGTGAAATAGTGAAGTTGTCATTACAGCGGTTTTCAGCTAAGGTGGGCATTGCTCACCAATATTTCAAACCTCTATCATATAGCTTTGAGAAGCAATGCCCACCCTACGATTTATGGTCTAATCATAGAATCAGCGCTGTAAATACATCCGATGAACAAACGGCGAGATAACGTCCCCTTTGATCCTTACTACTTCGAGAAACAGGCATCACGAAATGTAACCTTTTCGCTGGGCGACACCTTCCGCCACATCTACCAAATTAATCATTGGTGTGGAGCCGATTCAGTTTCAGGGGAGGGAGCTAGCAGGAGTCAAACGCAACAGATCGAAGCTGAACTTCCAGCACTACTCAAGACATTACAGGTGGACGTACTTCTCGACTTACCCTGCGGAGACTTCAGTTGGATGCAGTTCATCGATTTACCATCACGTTACATCGGTGCAGATGTTGTCTCCGAACTCATTGTAGAGAATCAGAAGCGGTACGGAAGCCAAAATCATCAGTTTATGACACTGGATTTGATCAGCGAACCTCTACCGACGGCAGACTTATTGTTATGTCGGGACTGCTTTGTGCATCTTCGGAATGCAGAAATTTGCTCTGCTCTTAATAATATCAAAAGGAGCCAGATCACTTACCTGCTAACGACGACTTTCCCAAATTGTGAGGAGAACGAAGATATCACCACAGGCGACTGGCGCTTGCTAAATTTGGAGAAACCGCCTTTTAATTTTCCGACACCACTACGGCTGATCAATGAGCAATGTAGCGAGGGAGATGGTTTGTATCGAGATAAGAGCTTGGGATTGTGGCTCTTACAAGACATTCCTTTGGTGAAGACACAGTAAAACTCACCTGATTTGATTAAAAATAATTAATAAAAGGCAAATAATAAAATAAGAATGGAGAAAATCAACAAATAAGTTTACCTGTGAAGAAAAAATCCCACGCTTTCTAAGCATAGGATTATCAGTCTGACCTTTCATTTCCCAAAACTTTCACCTTGACGATAACGTCATCATTCACCTTGACATAGACCTTGACCACCACTCCAAATGTGGGATCGACTTTGACGAAAACGTTGACCTTTACCACAATTTGCAAGAAACCCCGGTAGTTAAACCGGGGAAAAGGGGTTTTGTCGTGTACTTTGAGTCTTTTATGCAAGACCGCATTAATTTATAAAGATAGGCTTGTTTCAATCCAAATAATTGCCAAATTGCCAAGTAACTAGGTAATAATAGCTAAAATAAAACCCCAGGCTTATTACCTGGGGTTGACGGTGTTTCAACCACGATGTGCATGACGGCTTACCGCCCTAATCTATCCTTTTGTTCTTAACAAGAGTAGCCAAAATGCCAAGAACACTTATCCACAGATAACTACTGAGTTTGCGACAATTCCCTCAACAACAATGTGTTCTTGGCGAAAAAATCGTAATAAATATTAAGTAGAGTCGGCAAGGCACACCCTATAGACTAAAAAAAAGAAATTAAAAAAAATTAATAATTTGTGAATCAACAGCCTAACTATCAAACCACAGCACAACCCTCAAATGGCTGGCATGGCAAACTTAATTTAGTGTACGCCCATCGCCAAAATACAACAACGCTGATTCACAACCAAAATCAAGCACCGCTGAAGGTGCAACGCCCATTTTATCCAGAAGGGCAAGAGGTTTGTCATAGCGTGATTTTACATACAGCAGGGGGAGTTGTGGGAGGCGACCGCCTTTCTTGCAACTTCCACCTGCAACCGAACGCCCAAGCACTCATCACCACAGCAGCAGCAAGTAAGATATACCGCAGTAATGGCACTCAAGCAAAACAAAGCATTGAGATACAAGTTGATACTGGTGCTTGTTTGGAGTGGTTACCCCAAGAAACAATTGTCTTTAACGGGGCGATTTATCGGCAAGACTTGCGGGTAGAATTAGCTACGAAAGCGAGTTGGATAGGCTGGGAAATCAACCGATTTGGACGCAGTGCTAGAGGAGAGAAATTTGCAACAGGAGAATGGCGATCGCATACCGAAGTTTGGCAGCAAGGCGTCCCCTTATGGATTGATCGGCAATGGTTACCAGGTAGCGTTGAGGTTTTTCATAGTCCCCACGGTTTGGCAGGGCAACCTTTAGTAGGTAGTCTGGTATACGTTGGGCAAGAGGTTTCATCTGATTTGGTGGAGAAAGCGCGTTCTTTGTGGGATGGCAAAGGGGAAGCAGGTGTGACTCGTCTTTCATGTGGATTATTATGTCGATATCGTGGTTCTGCTACATCTGAGGTGAGAAACTGGTTTATTGGTGTGTGGCAGCTATTGCGTCAATCATTTTTGACACGTTCTAGTTGTGTACCAAGAGTTTGGCAGATTTAAACAAACCGCCAAGACGCCAAGGACGCCAAGAGAGGAGAGAAAAGAGGTAGGAAATGCAACTTACGCCGCAGGAGAAGGATAAACTGTTGATTTTTACTGCTGCACTATTGGCAGAAAGACGGAAAGAAAGAGGTTTGAAGTTGAATTATCCAGAAGCGGTGGCGTATATTTCTGCTGCTATTTTGGAAGGTGCAAGAGACGGACGAACTGTGGCAGAGTTGATGAGTTATGGTACAACGCTGTTAATGCGGGATGATGTGATGGAAGGCGTACCAGAAATGGTGCATGAAGTCCAAGTGGAAGCAACTTTTCCTGATGGGACAAAGTTAGTAACAGTCCATAATCCAATTCGTTAATTTAGCTTTGCACCTATTTCGTTTGAGGATGCTTATAAAATGCTTTCCCCCGAATTACAGATGAATATCCCTGAGGTTGTAGAAGAAGTCAAAGCAGCTTTCAAACGCTACGAGCAAGCATTGGTGACAAATGATATTACGGTGCTTGATGAATTATTTTTTAACTCACCCAGCACAATCCGCTATGGTGCAGGTGAAGAAAGTATTGGTTATCAGGCAATTCAAGATTTCCGCAAAGGGCGTAATCCATCTAACTTATCTCGAGATTTACAAAACACCATTATTACAACTTACGGAGACGATTTTGCTGTAGCCAGTACGGAATTTACTCGCACTACTTCATTAAACAAGTTAGGACGACAGCAGCAAACTTGGGTTCGCACTTGTGAGGGTTGGCGAATTGTTGCAGCTCATGTCAGTACGCGTGATTTATCTAGGTAAATAGTTATGATTCCAGGGGAAATTATTACAGCAGTTGGGGAAATAGAACTCAACGCAGGTCGTCCTACTGTAAGATTGCAAGTGTCAAATACAGGAGATAGACCGATACAAGTTGGTTCTCACTTTCACTTTTTTGAAGTCAACGCCGCGTTAAATTTTGATAGAGAACAAGCGCGGGGAATGCGCCTCGATATACCCGCTGGAACAGCAGTCCGCTTTGAACCAGGGGATGAAAAAGAAGTGACATTAGTCCCCTTAGTTGGTAGTCGTCAAGTCTACGGTTTCAACGCCAGAGTTAACGGACAGCTGCCACAATTATAAAAGTTTATTTTTAAACGCAGAGGGACGCTGAGGTAAACGCAAAGTAACGCGGAGTTAAAGTTTATTGGCTATGCGTTTGATGCCTTCTTTTAGGTGGAGAACGTTAAAGTTGAGGAGAAGACCGAGTTTGCAATTAGCTAGTTTGAGATAAGTTAAAAGTTGTACCGAGTGAATTGGTTTGATAGATTCTACAGATTTGACTTCAATAATGACTTTATTTTCGACTATTAAATCTAATCGATAAACACAATCCAATTTCACCTCTTCGTAAATAAGCGGTAATGGAACTTGCTTACCAACATTTAATCCCTTCTTTCTCAACTCGTAATCCAAGCACTCCTCATAAGCTGACTCTAACAAACCCGGTCCCAACGCTGTATGCACTCTCATTCCACAGCCAATTATCACCCCACTCAAATCATTCTCATCCATTCTCTGCGAACCTTTGCGCTTACCTTTGCGCCCCTTTGCGTTTAAACTCAATTCTAACCTCGGTTTAATAGCAGTGTATTATGCCTTACAGAATGTCTCGCCGCGCTTACGCGGAAACCTTTGGTCCAACAGTAGGCGATCGCATCCGACTAGCCGACACAGAATTATTTATCGAAGTAGAACAAGACTTCACCACCTACGGGGACGAAGTGAAATTTGGCGGCGGTAAAGTCATCCGCGATGGGATGGGACAATCTCCCATTTCCAACGCTGATGGTGCTGTTGATTTAGTCATTACGAATGCCTTAATTCTCGATTGGTGGGGTATCGTTAAAGCAGATATCGGCATTAAAGACGGCAAAATATTCAAAATTGGTAAAGCTGGAAATCCTTATATTCAAGACAACGTAGATATTATTATTGGTCCTGGTACCGAAGCGGTAGCTGGGGAAGGCATGATTCTCACTGCTGGCGGTATCGACACCCACATTCACTTTATTTGTCCGCAACAGATTGAAGTGGCGATCGCTTCCGGTATCACCACAATGATTGGCGGCGGTACTGGTCCTGCTGCGGGTACAAACGCTACTACCTGTACTCCAGGACCTTGGAATATTTACCGAATGCTGCAAGCCGCTGATGCTTTTCCTATGAACTTAGGATTTTTAGGTAAAGGCAATGCCAGCTTACCTCAAGGACTGGTGGAACAAGTGCAAGCAGGTGCGATCGGGTTAAAGTTGCACGAAGACTGGGGAACGACACCCGCTGCAATTGATACTTGTCTCAGCGTCGCCGATGAATATGACGTCCAGGTAGCCATTCATACCGATACTTTAAACGAAGCGGGGTTTGTGGAAGACACCATCGCCGCTTTCAAAAATCGTGTTATCCATACATACCATACTGAAGGTGCTGGCGGCGGTCACGCACCAGATATTATTAAAGTGTGCGGGGAAGCGAATGTGCTACCATCTTCCACCAATCCTACACGTCCTTACACCGTCAACACCTTAGATGAACATCTGGATATGTTGATGGTGTGTCATCACCTCGACGCTGGTATTGCCGAGGATGTGGCGTTTGCAGAGTCGCGCATCCGTCGGGAAACTATCGCCGCTGAAGATATTTTGCATGATTTAGGTGCGTTCAGCATGATTTCTTCCGACTCCCAAGCGATGGGACGAGTTGGTGAGGTAATAATTCGCACCTGGCAGACAGCGCACAAAATGAAAGTGCAACGCGGAGACCTCACCCTTGATACCCCCCTTTCTAAGGGGGGCAGGGGGGATCTGGCAGACAATTTTCGGGCGAAGAGGTATGTTGCCAAGTACACTATCAACCCAGCCATTACTCACGGTATTTCTCAGTATGTGGGTTCAGTGGAAGAAGGCAAACTTGCAGATTTGTGTTTGTGGCGTCCGGCGTTTTTTGGTGTCAAGCCGGAGATAGTCATTAAAGGCGGGATGATTGCATGGTCACAAATGGGCGATGCGAATGCAAGTATTCCCACACCGCAACCAGTGCATATGCGACCGATGTTTGGCAGTTTTGCGGGTGCGCGTCACGCTACATCGTTCACTTTTGTCTCACAAGCAGCTTTGGAAAGGGAAATTTCCAGCCAATTGGGTTTGCAAAAGCAAGCCGTTGCAGTCTGTGGGACACGCCAGTTGAGTAAGCGGGATATGAAGCTGAATGATGCGTTACCTCATATTGAAGTTGATGCCGAAACTTATGAAGTGAGGGCA
The DNA here is from genome assembly GCF_963872035.1 of Scytonema sp. HK-05. Classification (NCBI taxonomy): domain Bacteria; kingdom Bacillati; phylum Cyanobacteriota; class Cyanophyceae; order Nostocales; family Scytonemataceae; genus Scytonema; species Scytonema sp. HK-05. The sequence continues at coordinate 6,795 of NZ_CAWMYC010000133.1, read as the reverse complement.
GATGGGGAGTTGCTAACGTGTGAACCTGCAACAGTTTTGCCGATGGCACAGAGGTATTTTTTGTTTTGACGCTAATGGCAAGGAACAATTAGCAATTAGCAATTATTAGCCTGTAACCAGGTGACTAAAAAGTTGGCGAATTAAATCCTTTTTAAACCGTAAACCCGCCAGCAGCTGAGTACAGTTGGAAATCAGCTGTCGCTGTTCTGGTTCTTCTATATTACCGACCTCTTTCCCAAGCGTTTAGTCGTTGGGAGCGATCGCTCAATCCCGTTAAGGAAAAAAGAAATTAACACTCACTAGCGTGCAAATTGTGCAGTAGAGAGCGATCGCCTGCTTTGTAATGAAAACGCGATGGCACGGAGTGCCCGCCAAGGGCGATGGCGCAGAGCGCCCGCTGAGTCCTCCGGACACGCTACGCGAACGCGATCGCTTGTTTTATCGTCATATGGCGATGGCGCAGAGCGCCCGCTTCGCGATCGCTTTCTATCGCTTTAGTGTTTGTCACACGCCCAAAGCTTTTGTTACCAAGATTAAAGCGGTTTTCAAGTAAATAAACCACGGGGTAGGGGCACGGCAATGCCGTGCCCCTACAAAAATCTGTGGTTCAATTAGCTGAAAATAGCTGTAATATCAAGTCCGCTTAAATACTTGTCATTACCTTAAGAACCCCACCCCGCCAAAGCTGCGCTTAGGCTCCCCTCCCCGCTTGCGGGGAGGGGATAAAGGGGTGGGGTGCAGTTAACGTGGTAATCATAACTTATTAGCGGGACATGATATAAAGCTGTCGTCACTAACATCAAGACATTCATAAATACAGCAGATTGCAAGAGAAGCCGCCGCTTCTAAAAACCGAAGCATATCTAGGCATAAATCCGTAAATATGGGCAAGCTCAACTCCACGGTATAAGTTCGCTCAATTTCGTTGCGCATTTCTGCTTGGTTCCCTTGCCCTGTGGCTCAGGTTCTTTGACCACTAATCCCCAGTTAGAGATACTGAAACGAATTTCAAGTACGAGACTTAAAAAATATTCAATTTTTTGTAATTAGTTCGTGCTAAGTATTTCAAGGTTTTCACGCCCAGTAAGCTATGAGATCCCGCACTAATCAAGCGTAATTATATTATACACGTAGATATGCACAATTACCGGAAAAATCTCGGCAAGAATACCAAGATTTGCCGAGATATGCACAAAATTTATCGAGCAGCAGCCAACCCCTTCACCGCGTCACCGTGCCTCCACGTTCCCGCGTCTCCTCACTCCGCCTCCAAGTTCTTCAACTCCTCTGGTGTAAACGGATTCTTGTCTGCACGTAAATCTTTTACCCAGCGTTGCCGTTTTGCTTTCGCCTCAGCATCGTTACTAGATTTAATAAATACCTCAAACTCTTCAATGGCACCCGTAAAATTACCAACTAGCGCCCTTGCCAAACCCCGACTCTCGCGGGTAGATCCATTTTCAGGAGCAAGTTTCACTGCTTTTTCACAAGCATCATTAACTACATTCTTGGCATAACCTTGCAAGCTACCCCGCCAACACAGGCTGTCCCAAGCATTAACGAGGGTTTCTCTGGTTGGCTGTAGCTGTTCAATCTTTTTATAAACTGCAACTGCTTTGCTAAAATCATCCTGCTTCAAATGTTCTTTTGCTTGGGAAATTAAACCTCGTACAAAAAAGTCTTTAGCAGCTTTTTCTGGGTTAGTTTGTACACCTTCTGTGTCTGGATCTATATCTACTTTGGAATTTAGTTGCTGTACTTGTTGAAACTTGGCGACTGCTTTAGCTCTATCACCTTGTCTGGCTAGTGCTGTGGCTTGATTAATGAATGCTTTGCTGACAAGTTGTTTGGCAACTGTTTCTGCATTATTTTGTACGCCATCGGTGTCTGTGTCGAAGTCAACTTTGGGATTGAGTTGCTTTGCTTGTTGAAACTTAGCGATGACATCGGCAACATTGCCTTGTGCGGCTATGAGTGTGGCTTGATTAACTAATCCTTTGCTGGCAAGTTCTTTGGCAACTTGTTCTGGATTGTTCTGCACACCATCGGTATCTGGATCGAAATCAGTTTTGGCGTCTAGTTGCTTTGCTTGTTGAAGCTTGGTGACTGCACCGTCAAAATCGCCTTTGTCTGCTATTTCTCTGCCTTCTTTAACGAATGCTTGACTGACAAGTTGTTTGGCAACTTTTTCTGGATCGTTCTGGACACCATTGGTATCTGGATCGAAATCAATTTTGGCATCTAGTTGCTTTGCTTGTTGAAACTTGGCAACTGCACCATCAAAATCGCCTTTGTCTGCTATTTCTCTGCCTTTAAAAGCCAAACGGAGAACTTCGGTTTTGACTTCTGGATTAATGTCTAATTTAGAGTCCCATTTTTTAGCTGTTTTGAACTTAGCCAGCGCATCCTCAAAATTACCATTCCTGGCTGCATTTTCTGCTGCTGTCACCATGACTGGGGCTGCTGCTAACAAAATATTTTGATTTTGGCAAGCTTCTAATTTTTCTAAAGCTTCTGGATGAGTGATTAAATAACCTTTTAGCCTTTGACAACCCCGCGTAAGTAAATCATCTAAATTGAAGTACCAGATTTTGATCGTCTTGTCAGAACTTGCAGAAGCAAGGGTTTTGCCATCACTGCTAAATGCCACGCCCCAGACAGCATCGGAATGTCCACTGAGAGTGCGAATCACTTTACCGGTGCTGCTGTCCCAGATTTTGATCGTCTTGTCAGAACTAGCAGAAGCAAGGGTTTTGCCATCACTGCTAAATGCCACGCCCCTGACAGCATCGGNTTGTCAGAACTAGCAGAAGCAAGGGTTTTGCCATCACTGCTAAATGCCACGCCCCTGACAGCAGAGGAATGTCCACTGAGAGTGCGAATCACTTTACCGGTGCTGCTGTCCCAGATTTTGATCGTGTTGTCATAACTTGCAGAAGCAAGGGTTTTGCCATCACTGCTAAATGCCACGCCCAAGACAGCAGAGGAATGTCCTTCCAAGGTATTTTTTTCTTGAATTGCCAACATCTCTTGAATGCTGATTATGGGACTCAAAGCCGGGTAATCGACAATGGGGCGCTTTCCCTGCACTAGCTTCTTGAGTGTTTGCCCAGCCTGCATCGCCATGACAAAGCTTTCAACCCTTTCTGGCGGATTTGAATTAAACCGTTCTAGGGCATAGCTGCCAACCTGTTCGACTTCAGTGGCAGTAAAAGCCTTTCGTCTAGCTTGTTCTGCAATTACAGCTATTCCTACAGCCCCCAGTAGCGACACTCCTAAAATCGTAGCCCCAATGTAAGTTTGTCGTCGCGTTTTCTTTTTTGCCCGTCTCTCTTCTTCCAGGGCTACTTCTGCTTTCTGTTGCGCCGCTTCTAAAATCTGCTTCGCCTGTCTTTCAGTTGCCAAAGCAAGTTGCATTTCTCGCTGATCCAAATCTTGGCTAGCTGCTAAAAATTGATAATCCAAATCACTGAGGCTTTTGTCTCTCGCCCAAGCTTGCACATCCCGCAACGCCTGTCCCCGCAATAGCCAAGATTCGTCTTTATTAGTAGCAACCCACGATTCTAATGCTTCTGCATAAGGTCGTAAACCTGCTAAGGTTTTTGTCACCCAATTTTGATCAAAAACAGATTTGTAAATCTGATTATAAACTCTTAACTTCGACTGCTGTTTTACCACCAACCCCGACAACCGCAACTCCATTTGTTCAGGGCTGTCATCTCCGGCAATTTCTCCCTGCTGCAAAATTTGCTGATACAGTCCCAGTAGTCTGCCGGCACGTTTCTCATTTTTCAAAATGCGATCGCGTATCGTCCGCAAATGTTCTGGTTCATCCTGCGATTCCCAATTCTTGATAATCCGGGATTTTACCAATTCCTCCACATATAATCCCTCCTCCAACCCCTCCCCTAACCCCTCCTCAAACCCCTCCCCTAACCTCTCCTCAAACCCCTTTCCCAACCCCTCCTCAAACCCCTTTCCCAACCCCTCCTCAAACCCCTTTCCCAACCCCTCCTCGCTTGCGGGGAGGGGTGCCGCAGGCGGGGTGGGGTTCTGCGGATGAGTATGAATGAGTTTACAAAGCTTCTGCGTCAGAAAAGGTTGTCCCCCAGTCCAAGCCAAAATTTCTCTCATGACAATCTGGGGATGAGTAACTTTTTCTACCAATCCTTTGACTAAGGGTTCGGCTTCATCTGCCTGAAACCCGCGTAGTTCAATTGCCCTACCAATATTAAAAGGTGTGCGTTTTTTATCTTCAATTAAATCTGAAGGCGTCGCTACCCCCAAGAGTGCAAAAGTGAGGCGTTTGTATTGCAGTTTATCAGCACGTTGGTTATAGCAGTCTCGGATCAAAGCAAAAAAATCGTCAGTTCCCACAGTTTGCTTCAAGTTGAGGACACCATCAATTTCATCGATAAAAATGACAATGTTTTGCTCAACCTCTTTTAGCAGAACTTCTTCGATAAACTCACTCAATCGCTGTACTGGGGAGAGAAACTCGCGATCGCGCCACCAAGCCCGTAAATTAAACTTGTCTGAGAGGTTAAAACTGCTTACCAAACGGCGGACAATTCCCGCATACCATTGATCCGGTGTGACTTGCTGGCTACCAATTGTAGTTAAATCAATTGCTGCACAGGCAATACCTTCTGCTTGCAGCCGTTGCATGGTTTGCACCCGCAAGCTAGACTTGCCCATTTGCCGTGAGTTCAGCACATAACAAAACTCCCCTATTTTCAACCCTTCATAAAGGTCTTGATCTGCCTGTCGCTTCACATAAGTAGGGGCATTTGTTGGTAAACTTCCCCCGACTTGATATTCATAGACTGGGTTTTGTGCTAGGTTCATGAACTGAGTTTCAGGGGATTCATTTTATAGAGAAGTTGAGCGATCGCGGAAATACTGACGGTACAAATTGAAACGAGGTACGACATAATTATTTTCTAGATCCACCAACCCCATACTTTTTAATTTAAAAGCTTGTATTGGCTCCAGTTGTACTGGTGCGGTTGTTGCAACAATTTGTTTCATTCCCATTGCTAGGTCAGGATGTTGTTTCAAATTCCACCAGTGTCGTCGCAAATGGTCGCCAAAAGGACCAGCATCTGTAGGGGCAACTTGTAATAACTCCTCCAGTTTGGTATCCCGTCGTGCAATGCGATAAAGTGCAACCCGCACCAAATAAGGATGTCCTCCCACCATTGCCATCAACTGCTCAACTTTGGTAGAACTCCAATTGAGTCCGTGCCTACGTGTCAAATCTTGCAGTTGTTCCGCATTAAACTCCGGTAACTCAATCGCCAGCCCCACATTAAAAGGCGATTGATTGATATTCATTGGGATATAAACTTCTGTTGAATGCGCTACTACCAACCGCAATTTCTTCCATACATCCCGATTCTTCGCCTCCTCATGCCAAGCCCGCAAAAGTCCAAAAAAGTCGGCAGCAATTTCAGGGTATTGATAGACTAAATCGACTTCATCCAAGCCCAAAGCCAAAGGTTCGTTGATTTGTGCCAGGAGATACTCCTCAAAATAAGCTGTACAATTATCCTTGCTACCAAAAATCTCATCCCAGTAATCCGCTAACCGATTTGGTAGCCGCAATTTCCGCCCGACACTAGCACAGAACCAACGCAAAAATAAATCCAGGTCTGCGAACACTTTACTATCAGCCAGTTGAAAACTCAAAGATACCGCTAGAGAACCTTGTTGGGAAGCTTGATGAAGAATCCGCGCCATCAGCGAAGTTTTACCCATTTGCCTGGGTGCTTTGATGCGGATAAGAGAACCAGGTTTCAAAATCGCCTCATAGCAATGAGATTCTATAGGGGGGCGTTCCACATAAAAAGCAGAAGCTAGATCCACTTGACCTTCTGGCAATTCTGGTTCTGCCACTGGTAAAGGTGGGGATTCCAGAGTTTCCACAGCAGGCGATGTTGTTAACTCCTCTTCTGAAAAGACAGCCTCACGACCTTCTGCCAAAATTGTCAATATTTCTTGCAAAATCTTGGGTGTATCCGCAGATGATTTCCACTCTCGCTGTTGAATTCTTTGTAAATAACCCCGCAAGTCATAATTTAGTGGCGAACTCAAAGGAAAATTGATGCGAACGGGCAAAATCACGGGTTTACCGTCAGGACGTAAATCTTGCAACTGCTTCGCCCGCCTCACTTCTTCTGTCACCATTTCACTGGTTGCAGATTTAGGAGATAATAGCAGCAGAAAGTAATCAGACTGCTGCAATTCTCTATCGATACGCTCCGGCCAGTTTTCCCCGAGTCGGATACTCTCCCCAGCCATAAATGCTTCATGTCCAGCCGCTTTCAAAGCTTCATAAAACTGTTGAGCCAGCGTTAAATCTGGGTCTTGGCTACGATAGCTGATAAAAACTTTAGCGCTTTGACTTGCTGGTTTCACTGTTTCTAAGGAAAAAGCTTGACCCAACTCAGACCATGCTGTAACCAGCACTTGGGTAGGAATAATAAACGCTGCTTTAGCTGCCGATCGCTCCATTTCTGCCGCTACAGCCATTCCTGCTATACCTTGTAGCTGCTCATCCCAAATCGGCGCACCACTGAAACCAGGCTCTAATGCATAACCTTGTTGTTTGACATCCTCCAGTTGCACCCATCCGTTTGCTAGTCCAGCCCTAATTTCACCAGAAGCCCAAGCGCCATTAGGTTGGTTTTTTGGAAAACCTAATACTCTAAAAGGATGTCCCCATAATTCGTCTGATAATAGTTGGTGAAAGTATAGGCAAATATTACATAGCCTTGGAAACCATTTCAGATT